>JAJYJL010000142.1 GCA_021789565.1 Acidobacteriota bacterium | reverse complement strand
GGCGGCCACGTCATTAAAATCGTCCCAAAGAAACATGCGTTCTCCGTTCTTCTCAACCCAGCCCCGTACATACATGTGTTCAACCTTTCGTGCGAGCTCTTCGTAATTGTCGAAGTGCCTCGGCAATCCCCGGACACCGCCGAACCTGTGGGCCGCGAATGCAACCTCATGACTTAAGCCGACGTTAAAAAAATGCTTGCCTGCCGTGAATGGGAACGCATGCTCCCAGTCCTCCCATAGATCTCTTGCCCCCCATTTAGTCCGATATCTTCCTGAGGGGAGAATGAGCTTTCCACGAAATGCAATGCTCCACCTCTCATGCGGCTTTGCCGTGATATTCCTTCGCACCTGGCCCTCTGTCGTGGCAGTACTTCTCGAGTCGCTGTCGTCCATACGAAAACGAGGTCCGCAGCGTTCGGGTAGAATCTTAGCACGGCCGAGGGTCGACCGGCCGAGCAACACTTTCCGAGGTTCGAAGTTTAAGAGAATACCGTGACGTGGCACGAGGGATTCGTAGTGCTGGAAACGACATCCAGGTGCTTGTCGACGCCAAGTCCAAGGAACGAGCAAACGAATCCCACGCAATGCTCACGAAACTCGTCGCAGCCAAGGTGCGAGCCGCCGGCGCCATACCGAAACGCAATGCCCTCGTCGACCTTGCTGCGGAGGTTGGGCAGTCTGACTACCTCTTTGAGATGAAATCGACCACCGACAAGAACCCACGCTCACAAGTGAGGAGAGCAATTGCTCAGCTTTACGAATATCGCTATCTGCAGAAGTTACCCACCGCCCAAATGGTCGTGGTCATCGAGCGCCCCCTACCCGCCGAGCTCAATTGGATGGTGGACTATGTAGTGAACGACAGGAAGCTGCTCATCGCCTGGGACGGAGACGGGCGGACACTCCATTTCCCCGATTCCATAAGGGAGCGTTTGCGCTTCTTAGCCTAAGCAGATACCCGCGGTCGGCGCATATAGCGCGCCCCACGCGACGTGCCCAGAAACCGAAACTCCCGCGCAAACAAAATCGCGCCGCCTACTTTTCCTTAACCTGTTTGGGCCTGTGGAGGACGATTTCCGGCTGGCCCTTAAGGACGCTGATCAAGCCGGTGACGCAGACGTGTTTTATTGCGGTACTGCTTTTCCGGCTCGCCGAATTTTGCCCGGTCGGCGCCCCAGATGACCGCTGTGAACGCCTGGTGGGGATAGGGTCGCTTGAAATTCAGGAACGTCGGATGGCCGCGCGCCGTTGCGTTACTTCTCGGCACGGATAAATCCCTGCCCTTTCTCGTGACAATTCCGGCGGTGGGGACAACCCCGCTACAGAAATCGCGGGGACCGCAAGAGTCGGCGGTCATAGGTCGCCGCACCAGATGCCTTCACGCTTTCGGGTGGGTGCGGTCGTAGACTTCCATCAGCTGCTTGATAGAGACTTGCGTATACCGCTGCGTGGTGGCGAGGCTCTTGTGGCCGAGCATTTCCTGGATGGTGCGCCGCAGGTGGCGAGCTGAAGCAGGGTGAACAGGGACGCGCCACGCGGGGCTGAACCGGGGGGCGAAAGATTAGAATAGTAGGCTAGTCGCGGCCGAAACCGCCCCGGATGGGACGTATGGGATTTTCGGTGTTCACACTCTTCAAAATTATATGTTATTGAAAAATAATAACTTATATAAATTTCTCTACTGTGAAAAATAACTTTGCGCGAAAAGCTGTTTCATTATTGCGCAGCGGGTAAAATTTACCGTCACGTCTTTCAGGTCGCAAAAATGTAGCCGGAATGAGCTAGAAGTTTTCGACGATGTCGGTCACAAGGGTGCGGGCAAAGTCGCGCGACAGGCGGTCGAGTGCGGGCTCGCTCTCCTCGTAGAGCGCGGGTCCGGACTGGCTGACCTGGTACTCCTCGCGGAAGACGTAATTGGGGTTGGTGAACACCACCTTCTTGGTGTGGAGGTCGATAAGCTCGACGCTGGCGCTGACCTGGATCTGGAAAGTGGTGGCGCGACCGGTGTTGGGGTCAAAGGTCAGCACGCCGGACCGCACGGAGTTGATGGTCCCTTCCAGTTCGGCGTCGGCGCCAGCGGGATCGGGCGTAACGCGGAAGCTGGTCTTCTCGATGAACTCATGCGTGACGGCCGCGGCGACTTTCTGCTCAATCCGGAACGTTGTGCTCTTGTTGGTAAACTCCGGAATGGCGATGGTCTTGATGTCCGGAGGCAGCCGCGTGGCAGTGCCGGCCACCCGGTAACCGCAGGCACCTGTCAGAAGGATCGAACAGGCCGCTAATGCTGCGGCCGTGGCACGGGAGAGATGTCTCATTTCAGCATATGAAGCGGCTGGCGCTGGCGGTGCAGTCCTTCCGCGATCTGAACAGCATTCACAGCCGCGAGCCGCATGTTGTCGGCAACGGCCCAGAGCCAGATTCCCGCGGGATGCGCGGCATCGGGCTGCATGGCGTCCACCAGAATCTCATCCGAGCCCGCCGCTTCCGCCTGCGAGGGTGCCTTCTCGGATGTGCGTCGGATGGCGATGGGCGCGCCGTCGATCGCCGCAACCAGATCAGAGGGCGACACGCGTTCCGCTGATTCAACGTAGAGCGATACGGCGGTGGAGTAGAAAACCGGGACTTGCAGCAATCGCAGAGCGGGCACCGGCGCGCGTCCGCCAAGATAAGCAGTGAGCTCGCTTCGTACGCGCGATTCCAGCGCGTCGGCTTTTTCGAATCCGGTTCCCAGGCGCGGCAGCAGGTTGAAGGCAATCTGGGCGCCAAACGCTTCGCGCGGCACCTTCTGAAAACTGAGCAGGTTGACCGTTTGCTTCTGGAGCTCGTCGATGGCGCGCGCGCCCATTTCCGAGGCCGGGCTGAAGATGTGCGCCACCGCGCTCTGGACGCGGAACCGCGCCGCCAGCCGCGAAAGCAGAGCGCTGATCATTAGCGTTGCCGCGTGCGGTGAGGCAATCGTGGGGAGACGCTTGCCCGCATCGTGCTCAGGCCCGGCTGCGGAAGGTCTGTCGAGAAACGGTACTTGCACCGCGGAAAGTTCCTCTACCGGAATGCTCCAGCACAGATCAATCACAGCGCGCGAACTCCGCGAAGCTGTCCGTTCGCCGCTAGCGCGTTCAAGCCATGAAGCGAACTCCTGATGCGGCGCGGTGACAAAGGCAAAATCGAAATTGCCGGGAACCTCCCCCTGGTAGTCTATCGTGGTGTGCTGACGCCGACTGAGATCCAGGATAGGAAGATCGGGGTCACCATGCTCACCCGACACCGTTATCAGTTCGGCGACAGGGAAATCGCGCTCCTCCAGAACAGCCAGCAGTTCCTTGCCGAGCAGTGAAGACGCGCCGACGACGGCTACATTGTAACCAGCACTTTTCATTATGCCTTTACCTCATCGGACGCAGGCGGGCCGGGGCGCGACTTGCTGGGAATTTCATGAATAAGGCCGGAAAGCAGGTAGGTCGAGGCAAGTATCAGCAGGACGGGCTCTGAATAGAAGAAAATGGCCAGGATGACAATGCCTATGAAAATGATGTTGACGTAAGAGCGCCGACGACGCAGATCGAGCGCCTTGAAGCTGTAGTAGCGGACGCGGCTGACCATCAGAAAGGCGAGTCCCAGGGTTACTGCCAGCCATCCCAGGGCAATCGGCCAATACGTGAGCGGCGCTTTCTGCCAGTGCACGACGGCGGCAATGACACCAGCTGCGGCCGGAATTGGCAAACCGACAAAAAAGCGGCGGTCGGAGCCGGGTTTCACGGATTCAATATTGAAGCGCGCCAGCCGCGCGGCTCCGCAAATCAGGTAAGCAAACGTAATAATCCACCCGGCAGGACGCAGATGAGTTGTCAGGGGAAATTGCGAAGCATCGATCGCCGGGCGTATCCCCCAGGAGTAGGCAAGAAGTCCGGGTGCCAGGCCAAAGGTGATTACGTCGGCCAGCGAATCGAACTCGCGCCCGAAATTAGAAGTGGAGTTGGTGAGGCGAGCGATGCGTCCATCCAGGCCGTCGAACACAATCGCCCAACCAATCGCTATTGCGGCGTTGTCAAAAGCTGTGCTTGGAAGCGCACCGGCGGCTCCTGCGGCCATCAACTGCGCCCCTTGCAGAGTGTTCAGAATGGCGTAGTACCCGCAGATCAGCGTTCCGACTGTAAACAGGCTCGGCAGGATGTACATGCCGCGCCGAAGCCGGTGGTTGTTGACGACCATCTCCGCCCCTCCCTTTACGTTACGATGAGCTCGATTTGCTGGTTCCAATGACAGTGCTCCCAGCTTTCACATGATCGCCTATCTTGACCGATAGAGTCACGTCAGGTGAGACCAGGATGTCCACCCGTGACCCGAACTTTATCATTCCGACCCGTTGCCCGCGTTCCACACAGTCACCAACATTTTTCCAGAAGACGATCCGCCGCGCCAGGACACCGGCAATCTGCCGGACAACGACACCCTCATTTGCGCCGGCAACCGTAAAAGTGTTGCACTCATTTTCAACCGAGGCGCGCGGCTCGGAGGCCATCCGAAAAGACCCCTTGCGGTAAACTATGCTCTCGATGGTTCCGGCGACGGGTGAGCGGTTCACGTGAACGTTGAATGGCGACATGAAGATGCTGACCCGCTGGCGGGACCGGCCGGATTCCTCTTCTGTACGAATCTCAACCACACGTCCGTCTGCGGGAGAAACAACAAGGCCCCTGCCGGACGGAATCGACCGTTCCGGATCGCGGAAGAAATTCAAAACAAACAACGCGAGGGTTAAAAAGAATGCAGCGGCAAGAAAGAAAAACTTGCCCGGCCAGAAAAACCCCAAACCCACCAGGCCACCGCTGATCAAGACCAGCGGCAGGCCATACCAGTACCCCTCTTTCACCATAACCGTTGGGCGCGTGGCCCCGCCTGCAACCAGGTGCACTCCAGCTCGAGCCATCCACTCGCCGCAATTGAGTAAACAAGCACCTTCCCTCGCTGACACCACCATCCGCGAGAGACGATCCTGCCCTTCTCGCCTGCTCAACCGTCTAAGCGGCTGATTTGCCACCCCTTAACAGCGCGGCCATCTGGTCCTTCAGGTGCAACTTGAGCTTTTTCAGCCTGACTTCCTCCAGCTTTTCCTCTTCAGTCAGGAAAGACTTCGATTCCAGGCGGTCCAACTCGGCTGCGTACCGGCCGTGCTCTTCGTTAAGGCGCTGATACTCTATACTGTTGGCCATCAATTTATCCCGGACGGCCTCGGTAGGGGTGCTCACGGGTGTGCCACCTCCCTGCAGTATTATTTTACTCCCGTCAGGCTAGCACACACTCATAAAGGGTTCAAGCCGGAAAGATGGCCCTCTGTCTTCAAAAGGGTCTTTGCAGGCTGTGACAGGCAGGAAATCAAAATGGGGTGGTACCAAAGGCTCCAGGACGGGCAGAAAAAGAAAACCCGGCCGATTGGCCGGGTCTTCTTGAGGACAAATAAACAAACAGAACTGCAGTTCTTATCCTAAGGAAAACAAGCGGCAAGTAATGAACGCCGCACGAGTAATCCCTTACTGGCCCTTCTTCTTTCCTGCCTTTGTGCCCTTCTTCTTCGCGTGCTTCTTGTGGGCTTTGCCCTGAGTCGTGTTTTCGTGCTTCTTGTGCTTCTTCGTTGCAGCAAAAGCCGGCATCGACAGGGTCGTGGCCATAACGATGGCTGCAATCAGAGTGAAGAATTTCTTCATGGTGTTGTACAACCTCCAAGTAAAATAACTACTGGCAATGCTGTAGCACATGGCATTCCAAAGGAAGGCCCCAAAGTCGAGTGCCCCAAGCAACGCCTTTATTTACAAGCAATTAGATTTTTGGGGCGAGTTCTGTCGGGGATTATCACAAGCCTCGATCTTCGGGTTTATACACGATATGGTGTGGACGATGCACGGTTTCGGGTAGCGCATCCCGGATGTAAAATTCCACCTTGTGCTGAGAGGCAGCACGCTGAGCTATGGACACTGGTTCAAAGGGCATCCGCGGAAAGGTTTATTGCGGATCCTTCTTAACTTCCGGGCTGAGCGAGCTTAAGAACTAGAACCAGCGCATCTTCCTTCGGGGAATGATAATAGTCTTTGCGGCGGGCAAGCTGCGCAAAGCCCAAAGACCGGTAGAGTTCCAAAGCAGGCAGGTTCGATTCCCGGACCTCAAGAAAAATCCTGTGGGCGCCGGATTCATATAATCTTCGCAGCGCTTCGTTGATTAGCGCACGCCCAACGCCACAGCGCCGGTGCGGGGCCGCAACGGCGAGGTTCCAAAGTTCGACTTCTGTTTCCACGCGGTAGAATGCCGAAAACCCAATTATTTCTGGCAGCATTTCGTCCTTGCACTCGGCCACCAGGAGCAGGCCTTTGGGGTCACCGGCCAATTGTTCATAGTCGCGCGCCCGCCAGGCTGCAATTCCTTTGCAGGCGTTCTGAATTTCGAGGATTGCGTTCAGGTCGTCCAGTGAAAACAGCCTGATTTGCACATCGCCGGTTCCGCCAAATACGGAGGGTCTGCGTGGTTTACGAGACTTACCCGGGTAGAAGACAGCGGCCGATTTTCTCAATCAGTTTCCTGCCTTTTTCACCGACGGGCGCCAGTTCATTTCTGCATCGGACCGGCGTATATAACAGGCATCAAGCGCTTCAGGCGAGGGCGAGCCGCCTCGCTTATGAGCGCGAAGGGCCACCCTGGCAATGGCTGCAAGAAGGTCACCGGGCACCTCCATCCTGACCAAGTCTGGCGAGAGGCGCTCACACAGGGACCTGGCCTTCTGGTCATGAGCGCGCGTCAAGCAGGCGATGGTACCACCGCTGAACGTTCTGCACTGCCCACCGCGGGTGAGCGCTTCAATCATGGACTTCAGGCGTTCGGGGTGCACAAGCTGGCCAGGTCCGGCCGCCTCAAATCTGGCCGGATTGCCGTCAGCTTCGGCCACTTTCCGGTAGGTGCCCACAAAGAACTCTTCGCGGCGCGCATCAAGGACCGGCACTGCCCAGTCAGCGTCCGGATGTGCCTGTTCGACCATCGCTTCAAGCAAGTTGACTGCCTTGATGGGCTTAGAAAAAGCCTTTGCCCATCCCTGGGCAGCCGCCAACCCTACGCGAATCCCGGTGAATGAGCCGGGGCCGTTCGACACCGCGTAAAGATCCACGTCGCGGAAGCCGATCCCGGCATGTGCAAGCGAGCGGTCTACCAACTCGAAAAGCGTCACGGCATAACGGGAAGCCGGCTCTTCATTCAAGGCGATTGCCAGGCGCTTATTCTGATCGTAAACTGCGGCCCCGCCATGTTCACTGGTTGTATCGACTGCCAGAACTCGCATTCGGAACCATTATACCCGCGCCGGCAGCCTCCAAAATGCCATTTCGTTTGCATCCTTAAAGGCCCGCCATCTGCGGAGGATTTCATATATTTCGGAGTTCTTCTTCAGTGAGCCCAAAATAGTGGCCGATTTCGTGCAACAAGGTATCACGAATCTGGCGCTCGATTTGCGCTTCGTTCGAGCAGATGGCCTCAATATTCTTCTGGTACAAGAAAATGTGGTCGGGAGGATCGGCAGAGAAGACACTCTTGTGGGTCCTCGGGACCCCGGAAAACAGTCCCAGCAGCAGGCCGCCCCGATCAGGTTCCTCAGGTGGAGAGTCTTCCACAATAATTGCCAGATTCGCCAGCCGGCTTCGAAAAGGCCCGGGGAGGTTGTCGAGGACCTCGCCAACCAGTTGCTCGAAACGCACACGGTCCACTGAACCATTTTACATGCGAGCCGGCATACGATGGGTCCCGCTTAACACATCCTGGCCGCTAACCGCAGCCTGGCAGGCTGTTGAAAAAGCGCAGCAAGAACGCGCCTTGGCCGACTCACGTCAGGATTCTTAACAGATTGCCGATACCGGGGCCGTCTGGCTGGATATGTTAGAATGGCACCTAATGAGGCCAGCCCTTATTTTTTCAAAGTAATCTTGTTCTGCATCTGTACGAGACTTTTGGGGGTGAGTGCTTCAGAATCACTCAAGTTTGCTTATGCCAGCACACACATTGGGCCGGCCTGGTCTCACGAAAATGATCAGCCGAATTGCCGAGGCATTGAACGAGGGAAAGGGGCCGTTGGACGGCGAAAAATCTGCCGCGCTGGACTTATCGGACCTCCGCATGCTTTCGAATATCATTGACCACACAATGCTGCGGCCGCAGGCCGCGAGCGATGAGTTGGAGCGGTTCTGCGCTGAGGCGGTAACGCTGGACGTTGGGGCCATTGCTATCCATCAGGTGTGGGCTCCGCTGGCAGTCAGGATTTTGGCAGGAACCGGAATCAAAGTGGGGACGGTTGTGGGCTTTCCCTTTGGGGCGACGCACGCTTGCGTCAAGCGCGCGGAGGCCGAAGCGTCCATTCGGACGGGCGCCGAAGAACTCGATATGGTGATGAACATTGGGGCGCTGCGTTCCGGCAATCTGGAAGGTGTTTTGAGCGACATCCAAGGCGTTGTGGACATCGCACACGATTCCGGCTGCATCCTAAAAGTGATCCTGGAAAACGCGTATCTTTCTGACGAGCAGAAGGTCACGGCCTGCCAGATCGCAATGCAGGCCGGCGCAGATTACGTTAAAACCTCAACAGGATTAGGGCCGTCGGGCGCAACGGAGGCCGATGTCCGGCTGATGCGCAAAACCGTTGGGGCATCAATGGGCGTCAAGGCGGCCGGCGGCATCCGGACGCTCGGTGATGCTCTGAAAATGCTGGAAGCCGGTGCGGACCGGCTGGGTACCAGCGCATCAGCCGCCATCCTGGCGGAAGCCGCCCGCCGCGTGGACTGATTCATGTCAGAAATTGTAAAACCTCCAGTCCGTCCCCTCGGAGCAACCGAGCTGCTGACGCTGCTGATGGAAGTCAGCGAGCAGATCACCTCGACGCTCGATCTCGAAGTGTTGATGGTGCGCATTGCCGAACTCGTCAAGCGCGTCATCGACTACAAGGTTTTTGCCATCCTTCTGCTGAATGAGAAAACGCAGGAATTAAGGATCCGGTCAAGTGTGGGCCATCCGGAAGAGCAGGTCAGGGAACTCCGTATCAAGGTGGGTGAAGGGATTGTCGGGCGTGCGGTCCTGGAGCGTAAGTCGGTTCTGGTGAACGACGTCCAGCGCGAACCGTCCTACATTGAATCCATGCCCATGATTAAATCCGAGCTGGCTGTTCCACTGATCCTGAAGAAGCGCGTGATCGGCGTGATCGATCTCGAAGCGGAAACGTCTGACTTCTTTACCGACCAGCACGTCAACCTGCTGGAGCTTCTGGCCGGGCGCATGGCCATGGCCATTGAAAACGCCCGTCTCTACCGTCGCAGCCTTCGCCAGTCGCGAATGCTGCATCTGCTGAATGAAATCAGCCGCGAACTAAGCTCGGTGCTTGTTCTGAATGAACTGCTCCGCAAAGTTGGAACTCTGACCAAGCGCCTGGTGGATTATCACCGGTTCAGCATTATGCTCGCCGATGAGCAGGCAAGGGCTTTTAACTCCGTCCTGTCGCTGCGCCAGGATGAGAGCCTTCCCGACAAAACGACGGTCCGCTTTGGCGAGGGTATTGTGGGCGCCGCCGCCAGTTCGCTCCAGCCGGTGGTTGTGCCCGATGTCAGCCTCGACCCGCGCTACATCCGCATCAATCCTGAAACGAAATCCGAGATGACGGTCCCGCTGATTTATCGCGGACGCGTGATCGGCGTGGTGGACTTGGAAAGCTCCAACTTAAATTACTTTACGGATGACCACGTCCGGATTTTTTCCACTCTGGCGCCCCAGATTGCCATTGCCATTGAAAATGCCAGGCTCTATGAGCGAGTGCTGAGAAGCGAATCACGCCTTGACCGTGACCTGAAACGCGCGCAGGAAATCCAGATGCGGCTGATGCCCGGGACTTCGCCGAACATTCAGGGCCTTGAGATTGACCTGCGCTTCCAGCCGGCGCGCCAGCTTGGCGGAGACCTTTACGACTTTCTGAATTACGGCAAGGACCGCCACTTGCTGGTCGTGGGCGACGTCAGCGGTAAAGGTGCGCCCGCCGCTCTTTATGGGGCACTTGCGGGAGGCATTCTGCGGAGCCTGGCCCCACTTCGTCTTCCCGTTCCGGAAATGCTTCGCAAGCTGAACGCAACCCTGCTGGAACGCAGAGTGGAAGGCCACTTTATCACCTTGACCTGCGCCGTCTGGGAACCGAAAAACATGACGCTGCGTCTGGCCAACGCAGGGATGCCGCTGCCGCTTCTTATCCGCGACGGCCGGTCGCGCCCCATTCAGGCCGAAGGAATTCCGTTGGGCCTGCTGGAGCACACGGAATATCAGGAAATTTCTCTTCAGCTGAGGAAGGGCGACCTTCTGGTTTTCTTTTCCGACGGTCTGGGTGAGGCCATGGATCCCTCACTCCAGGAGTTCGGCACGCGGCATCTGGCCCAGTTGCTGCGCGAAAACGCCAACCGTCCGCTGGGCGAGATCATTGATCTGCTGTTTAGTGAAATTGCGCGCTTTGAAGCGGGGCGGCCTCAGCGGGATGACCAGACGCTGGTTCTGGCCCGCGTCCGCTGATCAGAAACCACGGTTCAATCAACTTTACCGGAAGACAAACTCCGGCTGGAACGGAACGAGAACAGACAATTACGATGGAACACTTCCGCTACGTCAAGAACACACTGCACTGCGAGGACGCATCACTGGCCGATCTGGCGGCACAGTTCGGCACACCCGCCTATGTTTACAGCCGCTCGACAATTGAAGAAAACTTCAATCATATCAAGGGCCGGCTGGCCGATATTCCAAACCTTGTGTGCTACTCGGTGAAGGCCAATTCGAACCTAAAGATCCTGAACCTGCTGCGGCAGGCCGGAGCCGGCTTCGACATCGTTTCGCGGGGCGAGCTGGCCCGTGCGCTCAAGGTGGGAGCGAAGCCGGACACCATCGTGTTC
>JAJYJL010000141.1 GCA_021789565.1 Acidobacteriota bacterium | reverse complement strand
AGTGACCCAGACGAATTCCGAATTCTGCGGTTGCTTTTCGTGCTCAACGCGAACAACCGTAACTCCCAGGCGAACCCGCGCCGGTTGTCCGCCGCCGTCAAGTGCCGCAAAATTGACCTTGTTTTCGCAGATTGCCCTCAATGTATGTGGGCCGGCAATCGAATCCGGAATCAACGTTTTTACAATATGGCGAGCTATTCCGGCATTGCCGCCTGGGAAGGCATTCCACCCTGTTTCCGGGGTGTCATCCACGGAATGAACCTCATCAAAAGCGTATGCCGTGTAGGCAGAAAGAACATCCGGGCCCAGCCCAAAACCACCCCCTTCGTCGGGCAGCATGGTGCGAATCGTTTCCCGGCTCAATCCCTGTTCCATGAGGTGTTCTTCCACCGTCATGCTGTCCAGGCGCCTGGAGGTTGCGTCGCCCGGATACTCGAACAGAGGCGTGTTCGCCGGGTCCGAACTTCTTTTTCTCCACTGGAGCAATTCCTTTCTCATGTCAGCGGGTATCGGCGCGCCCTGGAATTTGTTCTTCCAGGGATCAACAAGCCACTTTCCGGGATTCTGACCAAACTTCTTGCCAAAATAGTAGCCAACGGGCGACGGCATCGCTTCAAAAGTCCGGCCAAGAGGAATCTCCGGAGAAGAGCTTTCCCATGTCTGGTATTTAAACTTATGCCGGTCGATTCCAATCAGATCATAGAAGCGGGCTATGAAGCTGTACGGGTAGGGAACCTGAAAATGGTCTGAGCCTTGTGGCGCCATCAAGCGCTGGCCGTCCACGACGAACTCATTTCGCTTGGCTTCACCGCCGAACATGGGATGGTTTTCCAGAACCAGACAGGTCCGCTTGCCGCCCGTCTGATTGTGAAAGAAAAGCGCACCTGCCAGTCCGCTGATTCCGCCACCCACCACCACGCAGTCGAAGGTTTCGCCCGTATCGATGGCGTTGGCGGGAACGCTGTCAAAGACGTGGTCGCGAATCTGATGCCCGGCGTTCATCACTTCAGCGGTGTTTCCATTGGAATTCTGGTAATCTCCCACGCCGCCATAACCGGTCCAATCTTTTCCCTGGGTGAGCAAGTCCTTCGGCGCCAGCGGGCTTAATAACAGGCTCCCGGAAGCCAGCAAAGTTGAGTTCAGAAAATCCCGACGACAAATCCGGCGGTCCATGCCAAGGGATTTGTCATCATGTTCGGTGCGCTTCGAATCAGCCATCCGTAACCTTCCCAGACTCTTGGATTGCAGGGCAGTTTATCACGGGTTGGTGGGAGTGCCACTGTTATCTGTCGGCCCATTCGATTGCTATGGGCCAATGGCTTCTGCACCCGAGAATCGCATGATGGCGCCATTGTTCTCCGCAGGGCAGCGACTAAACCTTGCCTGCTCGTGAGATTTCGGACAAAATCTCTTTTCGGCCTTTAAGGCTTCCATTCATCCATTTAACCCAGGATAAGGGAGAACTGATCCTATGAAGTTAAAGCGCCGTTTGAGCAAACACCTTCTTGCAATTCTTATCTTCCCTGTGGTTGTTTGCGCTGCCCCGGTTCCAAAGTCTTCCCCCTTCTGTGCGGATTCGGGATGTGTGCAAACCCGCGAGCAGTTGAAGAAGCTCTGCGATTTCATTGTCAAGGAAAAGAGTACTTTCCCGACCATTTACGTGGGCGGGTATTACATGCGGGACCTTGTGGCCGGGTACGAGATTTTCGGCAACCGACGCTATCTTGAAACGGCCGTTGCGTATGGAGATTACCTGCTGAAGAAGCAGATGCCCAGCGGGTTCTGGGCTTCGGGTTACGGGACGGTTTATCTGGCCGACACCGGCAGTGCGTTGGGACTTTTCATTGCCCTTTACAACCATGTGGATGTGCGGCGGCAGAAGGAATATTTCGACGCGGTCCGGCGCTATACGGAATCCCTTGAAAAAGATGGAATGATTCACAAGAACGGCGCGATCGGCACGGGCTGGCGCCACGTGAAAGATGGCGTGATGAGCGGCCCGATCTATGACCAGTACACCCTCTCATCGGCGCTGACTGGTGGCGAGATCTTTACCTGGATGTATCACGTTACGAAGAAGGACAAGTATCGTGAAGTTGCTTATCACGCTCTGAAATGGATCCTGGGCACGATGCGGAGCGATGGCAACATTCCTTACATCCTGAAAATGGAAGGGGCCGACTGGAGCAAGCGGGGCGATGCCAGGAACGATTACAATCTGTGGAACGATTCGACCTACGGGACCTCAGCCTACGTTGGCGAGGGCATCGAGGCGTTCGCCCTCCATTGTGGGAATCCTGCCTGGCGGGCCTGGATTCAGAGAGCGGTCAAGCCGAACATCGAGTTCCTGTTGCGGACGCAACTGCCCGACGGAACGTGGTCAAAGCACGCCCAGAAGAGCTGGGACCGGACACGGAGTCCGGGAATTGTCAATTACCTCATCTGGTATTACGAGCACGCCGGCCATGACCCTCGTGTGGCCCAGGCTGTGCAACGGTTTGACGCCTTCATCCTGAAGCCGGAAAACGGCAAGGCCTATGGTCTGCTGAACATGGGCGCCAATCCGGGACCCAAAGACAAGGCCAATGCGTTTAATACGGCAACAAGCCTAACAGGGCGTGCATTGGCCGGAATTGTTTCTCCCGGCGTCAATTCCCGCTGGTAAGGGACTGGATCAAATATGGATTTCACACAACTCTACGGACAATATCGCAGCCTCCTTCTGGACGGAGTGGTTCCTTTCTGGCTGAAGCATGGAATCGACTGGGAACACGGTGGCGTGCTCTCCTGCATGAACGAAGATGGCTCGCCTGTCAGCGGCGACAAGTTCATGTGGTCCCAGGCGAGGTCCGTATGGACTTTCGCGGCGCTTTATAACCGGGTGGAGAAGCTGCCGGAATTTCTGAGGGTTGCGGAAAACTCAGTGCGGTTTCTCTTGGAGCACGGGCGGGACGACCATGGCCGATGGGTTTACCACACGGACCGGGCAGGGCAGGTGATTGAAGGCGCCACGAGCATTTATACCGACTGCCTTGCCGTTTACGGCCTGAGCGAATATTACCGTGCCGTGAGAAACGCGGATATTCTTTCAGTTGCCCTTGCAACATTTGCCCGTATCCGTCAAAGAATCGAAGAACCCGACTTTACCGAGACCGCGCCATATCCGTTGCCCCCCGGCTGGAAGAACCATGGTGTGCCGATGATCATGACGGAAACCACGGGTGAATTGGCGCAGACCACGGGAGACAGCGCCTTGGCGGATTTGGCGGACAGCTATGCCGCGCGCGTGATGGACCATTTTGTGCGGCCGGATCGTAAGATCCTGCTGGAGTTTCTCACTGACACCTACGAAGAGCTTCCGCCCAACGCCGGAACGTTCGTGATGCCCGGTCATGCCATCGAGTCCATGTGGTTCGTGCTGCACCGGGCGATGGCACGGGGCGACCGGGAGCTTGTTCGAAGGGCCACGGAAGTCATTCGGTGGCATCTCGAAAAGGGATGGGACCAGGAATACGGCGGCATCTTCCTGGGAATTGACGCCGAAGGCCATGAACCTTTCCTTCCCCACGCAGAAAAGAAGCTCTGGTGGCCGCACACGGAGGCGCTTTACGCCCTGCTGCTTGCGCACCATCTGACCGGCGAGGAATGGTGTGCCGGATGGTATGACAAGGTTCATGAATGGTCGTTCTCGCACTTCCCCATGCCGGAGGTCGGAGAGTGGCGGCAACGTCTGACGCGGGAAGGGAAGCCGACCACCGAGGTGATTGCGTTGCCGGTAAAAGATCCTTTCCACCTTCCTCGTACCGCAATCCTGATCCTGCAGTTGTTGAAGAAATGAATTGAAGCAGCGCGCTGATTGCGCTTGAAGTCCTGCCGGGGCGACAGATTCCTGGCCATGAAAATCAAAATTCCCAAACTGCGCTGGGTTATTGCCGGCCTGCTTTTGGCCGCGACAGTGATTAATTATACCGATCGCCTGACGCTTTCGGTGGTCATTCCGGACGTGCGCCGTCACCTATTCCTCTCCGATGAGGACTACGCACAGATTGTCAGCATTTTCCTATTTGCCTACGCCATTATGTATGCGGTTTCCGGCTACGTTGTAGACCGGCTCGGGACGCGGAAAGGATTCGCGATCTTCATTTCCACCTGGTCCGTGGCTGAGATCCTTCACGGGTTTGCCAGGGGGAAATGGTCGCTTGCCTTCTGCCGTTTTCTTCTGGGGTTGGCCGAGCCTGGCAACTTCCCCGCGGCCACCAAAGCGATTGCTGAATGGTTTCCGGCTGACCAGCGTGGGCTCGGGGTCGGCATCTTCAACGCCGGATCGTCGCTGGGCGCAGCAATCGCACCGCCGGTCGCAGCCTTCCTGACGCTGCATTATGGGTGGCGATCAGCGTTTATTTTTACGGGTGCCTTGGGCCTGGGCTGGCTGGTGGTGTGGCTGGTCCTTTACGAGCCTCCACACAAGAACAGGTGGCTTCGAGAGAAAGAATATCTGGAGATCAAAGACCTCGTTCGCCCTGCAGAAGAGACACAGCCCGCCCGAAGTGACCGCCTGGACTGGCGGAGGGTTCTGAAGTCACGGCAGTGCTATTCGCTGATGCTCGCCAGGTTTTTTACCGATCCGGTCATTTACTTCATTATTTTTTGGCTTCCATCATATCTTCACCATGCCCGGGGATTCAGTCTTGCTGAGATCGGAAAGTTTGCCTGGGTTCCCTTTCTTTTTGGCGACGCTGGATACATCTTCGGTGGATGGCTTTCGGGGCGGCTAATGCGCTCAGGATGGAAGCTTCCCAGGGCGCGCAAGTTCGCCATGACGCTAGGAGCGTGCCTGCTGCCTTCAGCGATCCTGGCGCCGCTGGTGCCCTCGGCGGCACTGGCTATCGCAGCAACTTCTTTTATCATTTTTGGCCATGGGATATGGATTGCCAACTTGCTTACGCTGCCAACGGATTTATTCCAGGGTTCGGAAGTGGGAACTGCGACGGGATTTTCGGGAATGGCGGGCGCGGTGGGAGGGATTATCGCCACTCTTGGCACGGGCTATGTCGTGACGAAATTCTCCTATACGCCAATCTTCATCATGGCCGGATTAATGCATCCGTTCGCGCTCTTCCTGGTTTATCGCCTTCTTCCCGGCCGCTTTTTTGAGGTTTAGAAAGGCGCCGGCGAGGAAATTGATCATGACGGGCCAGCCGGGAAACCAGACCCGCCCAATCTGGCCCTGCTTAGAGTGCCGAAGTGGGTAGCAGCCATTTTAAAAATAGGGTATGATTTTGCGGCTTGTACCTGAATTTAATTTGTGGGTTTGGTTAATCCAAACAGATCCTGGAGCGTGTCAACATGAAGAAACTGGTCGTGGTGTTATTCACTGTTCCTCTCGCGTTAATTCTGTCATTGCCGGTGTTTGCACAGACTGCGGCAAAACACGGCCGCAATTACAAGGAGCGCGCGTACTACGGTGACATCAGTGATTCCAATTGCGGAGCGCATCACCACATGCCCGCAAATCCCCGTGAGTGCGCTTTGGCATGCATCAAGAACGGCGCCAAGTACGTGTTTGTTACCCGCGGAAAAGTTCTCATGATTGAAAACCAGAAACTGCCGGAGCTGCAGAAACTTGCCGGCGAGCATGTGAGAATCATGGGAACCAGAAGCTCAGATGGCAAGAGCATTGAAATTTCGGGAATCCGGGCTGCAAAGAAGCGGGCGGTAAAGAAAAAGGCATGAAACCCGCCATGATCCCCTTTATCGAACCCAACATTTCTGGGACTTTCGGCCGCGGGCCGGGAGTCCCCCCTTCCTGCTGGAAAGGCCCTGCCTAGCGTAAAAAAGAGGTCCGGTTGCAAGGATGGCCCAGGCACGCCATGGTAGGGGCGCCGGCATTGATCATCTGGTATCTTGCACGATTGGAGTTCTTGAAGACCGTCGGCGCTGCGGCTAGACTGTTATGAGGGACGGTTTGCCTTGAGCTTTGATGCCGATCGATCAGCGCAGGAGTCGCAGTGCGGGGGGGGGGGCATTTGACCCGCGGTTGAAGGCATTGAAGATCGCAGAGACCGCCCATCAAGGGTGGAGTCCGTAACCATGATGTTGCCGATACGAATAAACCCGTATTGAGGCTGAAGCTCCACAAAAATATGCAATCGCGCATCACGGATAGCAAAGTTGCTGGTTATCTTTTTGCCCTGCTGGGCATTACAGCGGTGACGGCTGTTTGCGTGGTGCTTCGCCGCCAGGTCAATGACACTACGGTGGCGCTGGCGCTGCTTCTCACGGTCCTGATGGTCGCGATCTTCTGGGGGAGCAAACCGGCGCTGCTGGCTTCGTTTTTTGGGCTGTTCAGCCTCAATTTTTTCTTCCTGGCTGCCTCGGGTTTTTCAACGGCTGAGGATACTGAAAACTTCATAGCTCTGACCACGTTCCTGGTGACCTCGCTGACCGTAGGGCAGCTTTCTGCCCGTTCGAAGCAACGTGCCGGCGAGGCTGAATCCGAACGGAAGGAAGCTAAGCGGGCAAATGCTTATAACCGGAGTCTGCTGGAGGCTTCAGTCGACGCGCTTTTTACCATCGGCAAAGACGGAAAGATCAGGGACGTCAACCCCGCGACGGAAGCGGCTACTGGCCTTTCCAGGTCGGAGCTGATCGGGACGGATTTTTCCGGATATTTTACCGATCCTGACGCGGCCATGGCTGGTTATCGCAAGGCATTCCTCGATGGGGTCGTGCGCAACTACTCCCTGGAAATTCGCCATCGAGACGGACATGGAACGCCGGTCCTGTACAACGCATCCGTCTACCGTGACGAAAGCGGCGAAGTAGCGGGTGTTTTTGCCGCAGCTCGCGATGTTACAGATCGAAAAAAAGCCGAGGCAGCCCTTCGTGAAAGCGAGGCCAGCCTGCGGAAAGCGCAGGGCATAGCACACGTTGGAAGCTGGATTTTAGATATTTCCACCAATCAGTTTACTTGTTCAGACGAAGTCTACCGCATTTTTGGCCTGCGAAAAAGCTACGCCCCGAGCTACGAGAATTTTCTGAATGCCATCCATCCTGAGGACAGGGAAATGGTCAACCAGGCCTGGAGCGCTGCTTTACGGGGGAGCCCGTACAATGTTGAGCATCGGATCCTGGTCGGCGAAAGGGTGAAGTGGGTTCGAGAGAGGGCGACCGTAGAGTTTGACGAGGGGAACAGGGCCATTCGGGGAATTGGGACCGTCCAGGATGTGACGGAGCGCAGGCTGGCGGAGGATCGCCTGAGGAGCTCATCAGATGAGATCCACGACCTTTATAACAATGCCCCTTGTGGTTACCACTCCATTGGCCCTGACGGAACCGTTGTTCGAATCAATCGCACTGAGCTCTCCTGGCTGGGCTATTCCAGCGTGGAAGTTGTAGGGCGCAGGAAGTTTGCTGAATTTCTGACACCGCAGAGCCGCCAGCTATTCGAGGATCGCTTTACGACCTTTAAGGCGGAGGGAACGATTCAGGACCTCGAGTTGGACATGGTGCGGAAGGACGGGTCTATTCTTCCTGTGCTCCTCAGTGCTACTGCCGTTCGAGACCGAAATGGAAATTATGTGATGAGCCGGTCCACCGTGTATGACATCACTGCTCGCCGGCGCGCGGAGGACGCAGTGCGCCGCCTTGCCCAGCTCCAGACCGTTGTAGCGGGGCTGGGCGAATATGCCTTGCGGGGTCCCACACTCGACAAGGTTATGGATGAAGCTGTGGGGCAGGTTTCGCGGGCGCTGGGCACAGAATTTTGCGATGTGCTCGAATTACTTCCGGGCGGCGAATCGTGCCTTCTAAAATGGGGTGTTGGCTGGAAGTCAGGGTATGTCGGCAGTTCAGTCATTCCTGTTAGCGAAAGCTCCCATGCCGATATTACCCTGCTTTCGGCGGAGCCTGTGGTGGTTGAGGACTTCGGGGCAGAGAAGCGGTTCCATGCGCCGGAACTTCTTCTTAACCATGGTGTTATCGCTGGTGTGAGCGTCGTCATCATGACGAAGGAGGGGCCCTACGGAGTACTTGGTGCGCATACACGCGGCCGCCGAACTTTCACACAGGACGAAATCAGCTTTCTTCAGGCAGTTTCCAACATTTTGGGTTCCACGATTGAACGTTACCGGTCAGAGGCGCAGTTGCTGAGGATTAATCGGGCGAACCGCGCCCTCAGCCTCTGCAATGAGGCCATGGTGCGTGCCACGGACGAGTTAACGTTTCTCCAGCGGATATGCAATGTGATTGTGGATGAGGGTGGTTATCGACTCTGCTGGGTGGGGCGAGCTGAAAAGGATGAAGCAAAATCCGTTTTGCCGTTGGCGCAGGCGGGATATGACGACGGCTATCTGGATTTGCTGAACCTCACCTGGGCCGATGACGAGCGGGGCCGGGGGCCGGTGGGCATGGGCATTCGGATGCGGCAGACAGTGCTTGTAAAGACCATTGCGACAGACCTCCGAATGGCCCCCTGGCGTGATGAGGCTTTAAAGCGGGGATACGGTTCGATGATTGCGATTCCGTTGCTGGTGGATTCAGGCGTGTTTGGAACCATCAATATTTATGCCTCAGAGGCGGATGCCTTTGGCGAAGAAGAAGTGGACCTCCTAACTGAACTATCCAGAGACCTTGCGTTTGGGATTACGGCTCTGCGGACAAGGGTTGAGCGCGAAAAGGCTGAGGAGGGGATTCGCAAACTGAATGCTGAATTGGAACAGCGTGTTATGGAAAGAACCGCTGAACTCCAAGCTGCAAACCTGCTGAAGGATGAACACCTGACAAGGGAGCAAGCTGCCAAGGCCGAACTTGCGCTCGCACATGAGCGTGAGGCCGATGTCGGCTACAAGATCCAGAGAACCTTGCTGCTCGATCAGCCGCCGGTTGATGTTTCAGGGCTTCGGGTGGCCGCGTTGACGATTCCGTCGCAGCGGATTGACGGAGATTTCTATATTTTTTTCAGGCACCGTAACCAGTGTCTGGACGTTATTGTCGGGGATGTAATGGGCAAGGGAATTCCCGCCGCACTGGTAGGCGCCGCTACCAAAAGCTACTTCCTGAAGGCCCTGAGTCATCTGAACGCTTTTTCCAAGGACCGCAAGCTTCCAGAGCCAAAGGAAATCGTGATGTTGGCCCACGCCGAGGTGGTCCGGCAACTGATTGACCTGGAAAGCTTTGTCACCTTGAGCTATGCACGCCTGGATGTGAATAATCGGTGTCTCGACCTGGTCGATTGCGGCCATACGGGCATTGTTCAGGTCCACGGTGATTCAGGTGTGTGTGACGTTCTTCACGGAGACAATCTGCCACTTGGGGTGCGCGAAGGCGAAATCTATGATCAGATATCGGTGCCCTTTGAGCCGGGTGACCTTTTTTTCTTTTTCTCTGATGGAATTACAGAGGCGCGAAATGAGGCGGGAGAGTTGTATGGCATAGAGCGCCTGCTGGAAAACATCAAAGCAAACCGGCACCTGAACCCGGATGTGTTTATCGAGGCTATTCGGAAGAGTGTCGTGGCCTTTTCAAGCAGTGACCGCCTGGTTGATGATCTCACCAGCGTAGCCGTAAGGGTGGAAAGCCGGGAGGCCGCAGTTGCGCGGGAAGAAGTGGAGATCGGCAGTGATCTCAAGCACCTTTGCCAGGCGCGGGAATTCGTGCACTCTTTCTGCCGGAGGCTTCCAGGGGGTACACTCAGCCAGCAGAGCATCGACTCACTTGAGCTGGCCGTTAACGAGGCTGCTTGCAACATCATGAAGCACGCATATCATGGCCGGGGGGATCGCTGGATTTATTTGGAGGGAGAGGCTTTCCCCAGTCGTGTCATGGTGCGCCTGTATCATCTGGGTGATCCCTTCGACCCCTCGGACCTGGCGCCGCCGGCACTCGATGGTTCGCGGGAGTCTGGTTTTGGCACCTACATTATTTCCAAGAGCACCGATGACGTGAGATACTATCGCGACGAGCGCGGCATGAATTGTATCAGTCTGGTTAAGATGCGAAATTCGTAGCAGAAAGGGAAAAACGAGCCAATGGAAGTAGCCGTTGATCAAATCGGAGAAGTGGGGGTTGCGGAAGTCCCGGTTGACGAGCTGGATGCCAGCAACGCGCCGGAGTTCAAACGTGACATCACGCCTGTTGTGGAAACCAATTCAAAGCTCGTGCTCGACATGAGCCGGCTGCATTTTGTGGATAGTTCCGGACTGGGCGCCATCCTCTCCTGCCTGCGGCAGTTGAGCGCCAAAGGTGGAGATCTGAAGCTTTGCTGCCTGTCGAAGCAGGTGATGGCGGCCTTCGAACTGGTCCGCATGCACCGGATTTTTGACATTTATCCCACCAGGGAAGAGGCGGTCCGGGCATTTGAGCCCTAGCAAGGAAGGCTTCAATGAACTTGACTCCTGTTGGGGACATTATTATTTTCCACGCGTCTCGATGTCCTTTGCCGGCAGACGGACGACGCCGAAATCCTGTGCAGCATGCTGGGCTTTCCTGCATCACAGGCCTCGGGTTTTCTGCGCTAAAGTAGGGGCATGGAAGGAAAACAGGTTCTGCCGAAATTTGAATACCGTTGTGAATCTCTTTCCGTTTCTTCGGTTGAGGAATCCATCCGGCGGCATGTGAAATATTCGCTGGCGAAACCCTGGCGCGATCTTTCAACCAATGACCTGCTCTTCGCCGTAGAGCTTTCTGTCCGCGATCTCCTGACGGAAAGGATGCTCGAAACCGAAGCGTACTATCGTGGCGGAGATTTCAAGAGCCTCAGCTACATTTCCATCGAATTTCTCATCGGCCAGTCACTCACAAACCATCTGCACAACCTGCGCGTTTTCGAGCTTTACCGGGAGGCCTGTCGAAACCTCGGTATCGACCTGGAAGCTGTGGAACAGGCTGAAGGAGACGCGGCGCTGGGCAACGGTGGATTAGGCCGGCTGGCGGCTTGTTTTCTG
>JAJYJL010000140.1 GCA_021789565.1 Acidobacteriota bacterium | reverse complement strand
GGCACCACACCAGAGCCGCATCACATTTGTCCAGCAACGAAAGGCCCGCTTTATTCAATGCCACTCCATGCACAATCACGGTGCCTGAATGGAGCGCACCCAGCTTGTGCAGCGCGAAGATTTCTTCCGCGCTTTGGGCATCTGTTCCTTCCCCAAGATGGATGATGAAAGGAGCGCCGTCTGAGCTAGCCGAACCTCTTTCCTTTATGTCCTTTCCAAATGCCAACGAATGCGACCATGCGAAGCGCTTGACAACGCGCACCGGGAATCCATTGTCAAAGACTTCCGGAACGTAAGGATTGTGATGGCAGACCGTCGTGACACCGGCCAGAAGATTCTTCAATCCTCCCCACCAGAGCCGGACAGCCTCCGGTACAGCAAGGTGGTCCTTTACAGGAGATTCGGATGGCCGATAGATGTCTTCAGCCCATGCTCTGTAGTTTGGATATGGTCCGTGACCGAGGCGCGGGAAGAGATTAAATTCGAGGTGATCGTGGGCGTTGACAAGGCCAGGAAGGATCAGGTAGCCGCGAAGATCGATGGTTGCGCCTGATTTCGCGGTCTCGCTTTGGCCACGACCTACAGGGTCGGCAATGATGGTCCGAACGCGTCCATCGAGGATTTCAACGTCCGCGCGTGTCGCGGTCTGCGCGTTGGTTCCTACCCGTCCTCCGATAAGCCAGAGCGCCTCGACGCCAGATGTTCTCGATCTGTGCTCGATTGCTTCCTTGGCACCTACGCAGTTCATCCGGCATTCTCCGATGAAAGCGGTTTGGGAATTCGTCTGAAAATACATGCAAAAATAGCCGGCTCGCCTCGATAATTTTCGAACAGTTGGCCTTTTCCATTGGCCTCGAAAAGATGGCGTTCCGGCTCGCCGAAAGAAGGTTCCATGCATGTTTCCAGGCTAAAGCCGGCTCTTCCGAACTCATCGCAAATCTGCGCTGTCGGCCTGTCAAAACTGATGATCTCAAAGACCTCATTGCCGAGGCGGAATGTGCGGCGCCACCGGCGGAAATGGTTTGCGGGATGAAAGTCCGAGACGACAACCATGGCATACGGCCGCGAGACTCTGGCGAGCTCCCCTGCGAACGCTCGAAGGTCTTCGATGTAACCTATGGCGAATGAACTCATAACGAGGTCCGCGGCGGCGCTTCGAACGGGAAGCGCGCAAGCATGGCCGCGGATCAGGGATCCATTCAGGAGGGGTTTCCGGGAAGCCTGGGCCAGCATTTCAGCCGATAGGTCAATACCCAGGCTTCGGCTGACGCCGTGAGCCTTCAACTTGAGGAGCCAACGGCCTGTTCCACACGCAACGTCGATGACAAATTTGTGGTGGAAGAAGGGGAGCAGGAAGTCCAGAGTGCGCGCTTCCAGTGCAAGAAGTGGATTCGGCGTCAGATCATAGGTGTTGGCCCAAAGAGTGTGTCCTTCGATGGCTGAGACGCTGCAAGTCGCGGAGAACTCCTGCCCCGACGCGGGCCACGAATGCGAAAGCGCGCGGGAATCGTTTTCACCCGTTCGCTTCACAGGCTCTCCACCTTGGGTCGCCGCAGGTCTATCAACCTTTGTGCCCACATGAGATCAACCGGGAAGTCATAGATTTTCAGCGCGTAACGCCAGGCGCTCAGGGCTCGAAGCATCCGCCGGCCCCACGCCGGCAGGCGGATATCTTGTGCGGTGGGCCAGCGCGAGGCCACGACCAATTCGAAATTGTCAATCAGGCGTTTTGTCGCCGGTTTAAGCCATGGCGTGGCTGGATCCTTTCGAATCGTGAAATTGAGCCAGCGTTCCGACGCCCACCCTTCGACAGTTACAGGCAAAGCGAGCTTCTCGTCCACTCCGCCATACATGCGGTCGCGCTGGGGAACAGGCGTGTAATGTTGGAGAATGATTTCCGAGTCAGGGTTCAACCGTTTGATCTTCCGGATGAATGTCAGACATTCCGCGGTGTCCCGTTCAGGTTCACGAGGATTTCCGACGACGAAGGAGAATTCGGGGATAATTCGGAACTGGCGAATCCGCCGCGCCAATTCCAAGGTCTGCGCCGCGCAGAGCTGTTTGTTCATTTCCTTCAACACCCAATCGGAACCCGACTCGGCGCCAAAAAAGATCATCGTGCAACCGGCGCGCCGAATCGCTTCGAGTGTTGCGTTGGAGTAATCAAGGAGAATGTCGATGCGCGCTTCGCACCACCATCGCAATCCCAGGGGAACTAACCGTTCCGCCAATTCGCGCGCATGATCTTCCCGGAGAAAGAAATTATTGTCGTAGAACTGGATGGCATCCACGCCGTAGGTGCTTGCCAGGTGCCGGAGGACCGATTCGGTGTGCGCCGGCGACTCCATTTTTTCGCGGCTGCCTAGAGCCGAGACAACTCCGCAGAAGTTGCAGCGAAAAGGGCAGCCCACGCTGGCCTGGTGAACAGCGGTGCGCTTCCCGAGAAAAGTGGGAAGGATGTAATTTTCCGGATCAAGCCTTTCATAAGGCAACTGGGGAAACGCATCGGGAGCTTTAAGAGGACGCTCGGGCGCGTTGTGGTACTGACCCGGCTCTTTACGATACGAAAGA
The DNA here is from genome assembly GCA_021789565.1 of Acidobacteriota bacterium. Next base: position 8,390 of record JAJYJL010000140.1, on the reverse strand, counting down.
CCCCGTATTGAATCCATGCTGCGGTCGCCGCGCAAAGCCTCGAGAAGCTCGATAAGAGCGTCTTCCCCTTGGCCGCGGACGGCAAAGTCAACATACGGCGCGTTGAGAGTAGCCTGCGTGTAAATGGATGGGAAATATCCACCCCACGCGATCGGTACTTCTGGGAAGTGCGCCCGGATATCTCGCGAGGTTTCCATCGCTGCAACCATCTGGGGTCCGGGCATGACGGACACCGCGAGGAGTTCAACTCTCCGCGTTCGAATCAGGTCCGAAATCGTAGCCACAGGGTTCGGGTCAACGTTGCCATCAACGATTGAGTACTGCTCTCGTCCTTCCAGCACAGCCGCCAGTGATAAGACAGCAAGTGGGTACCTGCGGCTTCTTGGCTTGGTGGATTTGGGATGATAGAGGATAACCATGCTTATTCCACTGTTCCCCAAAGAATTTGAAACTTCGCGGGTTCCCTGCGCCGCAACAACCAAGTGCGCATGGGGCGAATGACCCACTTCAAGCCGTACCAGGGGTGAAGAACCGTCCAGGTGATTCCGTAACGGCGTCCCAAGTCCTCCATGATGGAAGGAGTGAGGTACTCCCGGCTCGCGATGCTGTCGGATCGAAAGCCATATTTCCTTTCGAAGGCAGCACGGCGTTCGCGAATCATTTGTTTCCCACTCTCTGCTTGTTCATATAGTGGGGAATCCATGATGAAAATATGGCCGGGCCGCCGCAGGCAGCGAAGACATTCGCCTAGCGTCTTTTCATAGTCTTCCGAATAGTGAAGCGAGGCGTTAAAAACAGCCAGATCGAACTGCCCCGCAGTGAAAGGCATCCGATCCATTTCGGCCCGAAAGCGCGGAAAGCCTCGAGGCAGGAAGTGGAGATAATGTCTCGCGGCGCCTAAACCGTCCCGATCATTCACAAGCAAATCCACGGCGACAGGCCTGTGACCGCGCAAAGCGAGCCGATAACTCAGCCAGCAGTTACCCGCTCCAATGTCGAGGATGTCGAGCCTGCCAGGGAATCTGTATTCCAGGACCGGCAGGAGCCGCCGCTCCATGAAACGGAAGCTACGGCCTCGGATTTGCCACTGCCAGCTATTGCAGCCTGTCGTGTCCTTAAAGGGCAAGGCGAGATAATAATGTCCGCCATCTGATCCGCGACCTTCGAGGCGCCTCACAGTTTCATATTCCTCGATGAACCTTTGATACCTCGCCAGGTTTTGCGGGAGCAAAGTTTCCCAAATGCCTTGCCGGCTCGTCAGGAGGTAGCCGCAAGCGCCGCAAGTGATCGACGATGCGTCCTCGACGGACCCGGGGCCGTCCATCGCGTGACCACATGAAGGACATTGCAGCCGCAAAGCCGGCAGCCCGGCCGGAGGCGTTTCGGGGAGAGGCTTCACGGTTGCAGGGTGGAAGAGGGTAGCCATGTTCAATCCTCAATGCGCTCAAAAGTGAGCAGAAGATGGTCTGAAAAGCCCCTCATGATTGGAAGTCGGCTCAATCCTCGATCCACAAACACCGCTACGCGAAAGGCACGGCGAAACCGAATAGCCAGAGGCTCGAGGTAAGAAGGAGGCACGGTAATTCCCACGCCTTTCCACGTTTTGAGCGTAAAGAAAGGTAAAAAGACGCGTTTCAGATGCTGAACAGAAGGATAGTGCACGCACAACTCCCGCGCATTGAAGCGAAGTGTCGCACCCTGTCTTCCAAGGCGCCTGAAGGCTTTTCGAGAGTTTGATTTGGCGAGATACCATAACATCTCCCAAAGGCACCAGCGTCCGAAGATGCAGATAATCAGTTTTGCTCCCGGCTTGAGAAGTCTGGCGAGTTCTTTGGCTGAGGATGTGAGGTCGGCGACGCAATTCAGGCCCGCAAAGTTTGAAAGCGCGCCATCAAAGAGAGCGGACCCTTCGATTTTCCATAGATTTTCGATTGCAAGAAGCCGCAACTCGACTGATCCTTCGGCCTCGGCCCCTGACAGTCGATTAGCGGCGGCGGCGAGCATTTTGCTTGAAACGTCGCACGCAACCACGCGCGCTCCTCGCCCCACCATATGAAGCGCGTCCGCGCCCGTCCCGCAGTTGATCTCGAGAATGCGTTTTCCTGCGGTGAAGTGTTTATCGATTTCCACCCACACGGAGGCTCGTTGGGCCCGGCCGATGCACGACTCGGTGAAAACCTCATCGTACGTTCCTGCCCAAACATCAAAAACCACATGTTGTTGATCGATGCTTGATGCGACAGGTGCCATTCGATATCATGCCTCGACTTCAGCAAACGTCTCCCGTATCCCCTCGCGGGCCTGGGCAATTGTTGTTTTTAACTCCTCGATCCGTTGCCCTGCAGAGGATGGTCCGTGAGTCTGCGCGAGCCTGCCCATTTCGACCTCGGAGCGAAGGAGTTGGTCGGCGAATTGATAGTACCGGCGCGAATGCCGGCCACGGATTGCGAAGTCCCGGTCTGAGCCTTCGGCCCACGCTTTTCGCGGCAATACGCGGGAAGCCACTTGGTCAAAGTACGGCGTGCCCTTGATGGGGTAAGCAACGGTGGTCAGGAACACATCAGGGTCGCACTGGCGGACGTGATCAACAGTGGCAACGATGTCTTCCATTTCTTCTCCTTCGTAACCCCACATGAGAAACATTCCGGTTTGAATACCGCGTGCCTTGGCAAAGCGGACAGCGGTTCTGACCTGCTCTAAACTCACCCCGCGTTGCATTGCGTCAAGGATCTTCTGCGAACCGCTTTCAGAGCCGACCCAAACCCTGAAGCATCCGAGTTCAGCAAGCGTATCGATCACTTGCGGGCTCATTCGATCAGCGCGAGAGATGCACTCAAAGGGGATCTTGATTTCCCGCCGCTTCATCTCGGCCGCGAATCGGAAGAGCCAGCCCGGATGGATTGTAAAGACATCATCCGCCATCCAGAGCATATCGGGGTGATAGCGTTGGAGAATCCATTCAAGCTCATCGACTACGAACTCCGGCCTCCTTCGGCGGTGAGAATTCCCGTAGACGGCATGGCTGCACCATTTGCAATGGTAAGGGCATCCGCGAGCCGTGATCATCGCGACCGAGCCGGCGCCATGGTGCTCGCGCCAAGTCTGGAGATACTGCTCGATATGCACCGACTCCCGGCTGGGCCAGGGCTGAGCGTCGAGATCGGGAATCTGCGCTCGCGGAGGAGTCGTGCAAACTGATCCGTCATCGCGTCGAAAGGCGATTCCATTCACGCGCTCAAGACTCCCGCCTGAACCGTTGCGAAGCGCGGGAAGCAATTCCTCAAGCGTGATTTCACCTTCGCCGATGACTACGATGTCCGCTCCCGAGGCAAGATACTCACGGATGTAAGCCGCAGGCTCAGGCCCGCCGACGACTGTTTTCCACCCCCCTTCTTTCGCCGCACGAAGAATTTCAATGACATTGGGTCGTGTCATCAGGTTGGCGTAAATCCCCAAGATCGTTGGAGGCTCGGTTTGCAGCAGCTTAAAGAGGTCGGCTCGAGATGAGAAAGTTGTATCGTAGACCTCGACGCCAAGACCTTTGGAGCGCAAGTGCGAGGTGAGGTAAAGGATTCCCAGAGGCACGTACGGCCTCATGATTTGAAGTTCCTTCGGATCTTCATAAAGAAAGTATCCGTGAGTCAGCAGGAGATCCATTCAAGCTTCCTCGAGTAACAATTCCCTTGGCGGCAATGACTGCTTCGTTGCTCACCAGCCGCCGGCCATATATCGTTTCAGTCGGACCCAGCCATCGAACAAGCCAGAACAGGGAGCGAAGTCGGATTGGCGTTTCGGGAAGTCTTTTCGAGTCTTTCTACTTTGTTCCACAGGTCTCGAGTCGTATGTGAACCGATGTGCCCGGTCTCGCTTCCCGGTTGGGCCAGCGAAAATTGCCAAGTCTGGCCGGAGGGCCAGGAGTCCACCTCGGCATGCAGCGCATCGTGGAGTGTGCGATAAAATTCGCTCGTATAGGCGCCCTTGAACATCATGGCCAAGTCGCCGCTGTCCTCCCAGTTCAACTTTGCGCCCAACTCGTCGTGGACACGCTGGTAGAATCGCGTCCCGGGGAGGGGATAAGAGACCGATACGCCGATGTCATCAGGCCTGGTCTCCCGCACAAGTTGAATGGTCTTTTGAATATCGGCCCATGTTTCGCCGGGATAACCAAACTGCAGAAAATAGCAGGCACGTATTCCGCTCTGGTGCAGGCTTTCCCGCGCTTTAGCAATCTGCTCAACGCGTGTCCATTTCTCCATAGCGTCCAGAACTTTTTGAGACCCTGACTCCACGCCCATCCATGCCTCGACGCATCCGCAGCGCTTGAGCCCACGAACGTTATCCGGCTTCATTAGGTCGACCCGCGACTGCATCTTAAAGGGCACGGCAGCTTCCAGGTGTTCGACCCAATCCGCCAATTCCTGTACCCAACGGGCCTTGAGTCCAAAGATATCGTCGGCAAACCACAGATGGTCCGCTTCGCAGTCACTTTTCAACGTGCGCAATTCCTCGGCAACCCGCTGCGGCGAGTGCAAATGGAACGAATCTCCGTAGATGGGCTTGGCGCACCAATTGCACCTATAGGGACAGCCCCGGCTTGCAACCAGATTCAGTGAGAAGAAGCCGTGCGCCTTTTGCCAGGCTTCGCGGTAAGCCTCCAAGTCAATCAAATCGCGCGCAGGAAATGGAAGGGAATCCAGGTTTTTCATTAAGGGTCGGCGGGCCGTTCGAATAACTCCGCCGGAGGAATGGTCATAAAATGCCAGGCCGGGAATATCGCAGAGCGCGGGCTCGCGCCGTCCAAGCAATCCTCCCGCAAGCTCAAGGAGGGTCCATTCCGCTTCACCCAGAAGAACAGCGTCGGCGCCTTTCCGCAGGTAATCTTCAACGTGATCAGAAGCGTCCGAGCCATTCACCACGACGGACGCGCCGGTGGTTTTCGCCGCCTCGATCATTCCGTAGGCGACTTGGCGCATTCGGTTCAAACACATCTTGGATAGGAAATTGAAGTTGTCCTCGTAGATCGCGACAACGCTCGGACGGTGGCGTGATAATGCTTGAGGAAACCCTTGCTCAGGATCTTCCAGCATGCTGTCAAAAACCGCAACTGAATGGCCTTGCTCACGCAGCAAAGCGGCAGCGTAGAGGGTGCCTAGCGGGGGATACGGCTGCATCTTTCGGACCTGCTTCGGATCGTAATAAAGGTGATAGGAGTGAGTGAGTAGGACGTCAACCACGATTTCTCCTCTCTTGTGCGAGAGTTCTTCTAATAATTCAGATACCGAAGGGGTCAAGAACAACTTGCTCCTACTGCAGGTTCCAGCATCTTTGCATCCACTTTCGGTTTGCTGACCCTCATGTGGCGCTTCAATTTCCGGTTCAGCCATAGCTCGGCAGGGAACGAATAGAAGTCGTGCTCGAGCCGCCACTGCGCGGGAAAAGACAGAGAACGTTGGATTGCGCGTACGGTCGCGCTGATCTCAAAGCTCGAAATCGGTTGACGATCGAAAGCAATGCGCAGGTAGTCGCGCATGGTCTGAACACGCCAATGCTCCCTTCCCTTAAGCCAAGGGAGGACGGTGTAACGAGGAAAGAAGTCGGTCCAACCGTCGAGGGACCTTGGTATTTCGATTCCGAGCTCGGCGGCCCGGTGCATAATCGGCGAACCAGGATAAGGGGTGAAGATGTTCGTCCAAAACTCCGCGCCTGGAAAGCGTCGGCAGACGTCCATAATGAACCGGATGGTCATGCGACGGTCGTCCACGGTTTCGCCCGGGTATCCGAAGATGATGTTGAAGGACGGGCGAATGCCGGCCGCGAGACACCGCTCCGCGGATTGATAAATCGAATCGAAATCCTGAAAGGTCTTGTTCATGAGTTTGAGGATGCGCGGGGAGGCTGAATCCACGCCCTGGCAGATCTGATGGAGGCCGGCGCGATGGAGAAGCCGCAGGCTTTCTTCGCTAAGCCGTGCTGTCAGGTTCGTAGTTGCCTGAATACTCCAGCGGAAATGCGCTGCGCAGCGGACCAGCCCTTCGGCAATTGCGCGCGCGCGGTCGAGATCAACTAGAAAGTTGTCGTCCACGATCCAGAGCATTTCCAGGCGATAACGGGAACTGAGATCCGTGGTTTCGTCCACAACTTGTTCCGCAGGGAGCGCGTTCCATTGCCTTCCATAAACACCCGCATTCGTGCAGTAGGAGCAATTAAAGGGACAGGCAAGGCTCGAGGTGTACATCGCCCAGCGACGGCCGCATAGTTTTTCATAGGCGTCGAAGTCGGCCAGGTGATAAGCCTTGGGAGGCATGTTCACGAGCGGTTTCAGCGGCCGCTCGGGATTGAAAATCAGGCCGCCATCGCGCTTGAAGCCCGCGCCGGCAACACCGTCGAGCGGTGCGCCATTCCCAAGCCGCTCCACGACTTCCAGCATGGTGTCTTCGCCTTGGCCGCGCACCACGACGTCAACGCCGTCGGTATCGAGAGTTTGATCAGGCAGAAGCGATGGGTGCCAGCCGCCGAGGATAACCGGAAAATCTTTGTTCCAGGCCTTGACGGCGCGGGCAATTTCGACTGTCTCTCGGATCATCGGCCCGGTCACAAGAGAGATGCCAAGACAGAGGGCGTCCTTGACTTCTTCCAGAACGCGTTGTTTGAAATTAGGAGCTATGGTCGAATCAATCAGTGTGACCGTGTACCCGGCTCGGATGAGCGGCGTAGCTACGGCCAGGATGCCGAGAGGCGCAGTCGCCTCCGTGCTCGCGAAAGCGGGGAAAAAGAACACGACCTTCTTAGACCTTTTCATCCGCACGCCTTTGCCCAGGGCCAGTTATCTGTCCTGAACAAAGACTAACGGGCGGGCGAGAGACTTTTGTCACCGGTCCATCCCTCCGGTGCAAAAAAATTGTCAACGAGTACAAATATTGTGTGGTCGTGTTGCCAAACTTTCTCGGCTTTGCATCCATTACCATGAAGGGCCTGAACCTTGTGAGCCGTCAAGGATGGATTAGAATGGTTGAGTGATGAGGTTACTTATGGACACGAAGGGCGGGGCAATTTCGTCTCAAGAAGTCGCTAGTTGCTACTTGGCGTCACGGACCAATGCGTTATCGGCCAGCATGGTTCTGCTAGCGGCCATTGCGGCGTTGCCGGCTTGGCCTCCGATAATGCCTCCGGAGAGGACTTCCATAGTTTATGGACAAGCTATTCATTATTATGAAGCGGGAAATGGCCCGACAGTGATCTTCCTTCATGGTATGGTGGGGACTTCGACGGATTGGGGTTACTCGCTGGGTCCGATCTCTAGGAAGTTCCACGTAATCGCAGTGGACCAGATCGGCTTTGGTCATTCCTCAAAGCCTCCCATCAAGTACACCATAAGGAATTTTGTTGATTTCCTCCGAGAATTCATGCGGGTTCGGCACATTCCCAAGGCAGTTATCGTGGGTAACTCCTTTGGCGGCTGGATTGCCTTGGATTTCGCCGCCATGTATCCGGACTTGGTGAACCGCCTGGTGCTCGTGGACGCCTCGGGCCTGGACGCTCCTGTCCATCACAATGTGCCAGTGGATATGAATCCCTCGACTGAAGCAGGAATGGGCAAGTTGTGGAGGACTCTTTTTTATAACAAAAAGCTTGTGACCCCGGAAATGGTCGACTATTCCTGGAGGCACCGTACGAAGGATGGCGAGAGAGAGACCATAAAACGCCTTGTGGCTTGCCTAGTTAAGGGGAATGAATTCGAAGATTCGAAAGTAACTTCTATCAAGGCGAGGACTTTGCTGATATGGGGGCGTAACGACAGAATCCTGCCATTAGAATTTGGGGAGCGCCTTCAAAAGGCTTTGCCCGGTTCATCACTGGTTGTGATTAAGAAGTGCGGCCACGTGCCCCAACTTGAGAAGCCTGCAGAGTTCAACCGAATCTTATTGAAATTCCTGACCCAACCTTGACAGGCGCAAAGTGCCGAGATAATTTCCGAAACCGAACGAAGGGCCAGGAATTCCCCGGAACCCACGGGGTCACGGAAGAGCCAAGTCACGAAAACTTGCAGCCGCCGGGCGGGGCGTTCCATCCCAGCGGTAAAGGCCGTAGTTGAGTTCGGGGTCTGCGGGTTGGGGGGTCGCCGTGTGGTCCTTCAAGCGGTACCAGTAGAATCCCTCCACAAATTCTAGGTTGTCAAGAATGATGTAGGCGCGCGTCAAATAGGCAGCCTGCGTGTCCTCCGAAACCGCGAGCGGCGCGGTCCCAGTGTACCAGCCCAATTCGGAGACCAATATTTTCTTCGAGCCATCATTATTCGCTACCATAACTTGATGGAGATCCGTCACATAGGTCTGCAAATACTGGGCGGGGTCAGTCCCGGCATTGTAAGGATGAAATCCCACGACGTCGAA
>JAJYJL010000139.1 GCA_021789565.1 Acidobacteriota bacterium | reverse complement strand
GGGCTCGGCGTCAGACGCAAGAAAAAGCTTGGGTTTGCCCCCCAGACGGGACAGGCCTGATTGGAGGTCCGGAAGGGCCGTCCCCATCGTAAAGATGCGGAATTCAGCCCGCGAAAGAACGCGGAAAAGCCATCCAGCTCCGCCCACAAGGCGGTCCAAGTGGACATCAAACAACTGGGTCGGCCGACTGTAGGCGTTGTCCACGGCCAGCGCTTCAACCTCCTGGTCTCGCTCCGCCACAGCCAGAGCCGCATAGGCGCCGACCGAATTTCCGTAGATCCCAACGTGGCGCGGATCAACACCCTGGATTTCCCTTATCCTCGAGATGGCCGCCTTCAGGACCGAAGCCTCCCCCACGCCAAGACTTGACACGGACGTTGTGCCGTGTGGATCCTCAAAATTAAAGAGATAGACATTGAAATGGTTGGCCTGCAGAACGGTGCCGAGGGACAGCAGCGCAGACCGGTTGGAATCGTATCCGTGGCAGAGAATGATGGCAGGGGCGCCTTTCACGCCGATCAGCAGCCACCCCTGATGCTCGACCCCGTCTGCGTCTCTGAAGTTCACGTTCTCATAGCTCGAAAGCAGGTAGGAAGAGGGAGTGACGTTTTCAACGCTGTTATGGGCCGCCACAATGCGATAGGTGAGGAAGGCTCCAGCGCCAATCAACACCGCCAGGATGCCGGCAAGCACCATCAGCGTTCCCACAACAAAACTGCGGCCCAGCTTTGCCAGCTTGCGCCCGGGCGAACCAGCCGGTTTGGATGGTTGAGACTGCATCTTCAAATCACCCGGCGGGTTCGAAACAACCCGGCAGGCAGGTGGCTGTCAAGCAGGTAAAGTGCTGCTCAGCTTGTCCCCGGCATCGGCCACAATCTGGGCTATACTGGACTGACCTTTGCATCAGTTTGCAGGAGGACAAGGGAAGCCTTGGGGTCCAGGATTGTGGATGTCCGGCAGTTACGCGAGCGGCAGTTCCAGCCGCTCTTGCAGGCAGAGTCACGGGCCTGGCTGGAAGACCTCCATTGGGACTATGGTCCCTCGTCAGGACTGATTTCTTCCTACCTTGAGGCGAAACGGCTTTCGGGCTTTGCGATGCTGGAAGGCGACTTGGCACGGGGCTATTGCCTCTATTTCCGCGAAGGATCCAAAGGGTTGATTGGCAGCCTCTTCGTCGCACCCGGTAATCCCCAGCCTGGCTGCGCGATCGATCTGCTGCGGAAATCCCTTGACGCGCTGTTCGGGTATGTCGATATCCGCCGCATTGAAGCCCAACTCCCACATTTCAGCATGGACCAGATCGGCCCTTATTTCCGTTCCAGGGCTTTCCAAACTTATCTTCGCCAGTTTATGACTTTTCGTTTAGCGGAAAGTCCGGCGGGCGGCGGGAGTTTCGCCTCCCAGCCCGGGTCTCGGTGGCCAGCGCTTCCGAGGGGCGACTTCATCTTCGAACCCTGGGAACGCAAGTATGACCTTGATGCGGCGCAACTGCTGCACCACGTCTATCGAAATCACATCGACGCGGCCGTCAATGATCAGTATTGCTCCGTCGCGGGCACCACCCGCCTGGTTGAAAGCATTGTCCGCCACCGCGGCTGCGGGGACTACCTGCAACAGGCCTCGATTGTGGCCATCCACGCATCCTCCCGAAAACTGGCCGGAATTCTGGGCCTTACAGCCGTGAGGCCCGGAACGGCGCATATTCCCCAGATTGCCGTTGGCGCTGGTTATCAGGGCATCGGTCTGGGCAGCGCCATGCTCCGTGCCGCATTCGAAAAACTGGCCCGGTCGGGATTTGCCGAGGTGTCGCTCACAGTAACGACCCTGAACAGCAGGGCGGTAAGACTTTATGAACGGATGGGATTTCGCACTTTTCGGGAGTTCAGCGCCTTTGTCTGGAACCGTCCCTGAGGGGTGGACGGCGATCAGGTGGTTTTGGCCTTCAACAGCTCTTTGAGCTCATCCATAAATTCCCGGACGTCCTTAAAGTCCAGATAAACCGAGGCAAACCGGACATACGCCACTTTATCCAGTGTCCGTAGCCGGTCCATCACTAGCCCGCCCAGTTCAGAGCTTGGCCGTTCCCGGTCAGGCGATTCGGCGACGTAAGCTTCCGCCTCGTCGACAATGTCCTCCAGCTTGCTCATGGGAACCGGCCGCTTTTCGCAGGCTTTCAACAGCCCGCCCAGGATCTTCTGGCGGTCGAACTTTTCCCGGCTCCCGTCCTTTTTCACCACCATATATGGGATTTCATCAATCCGCTCATAAGTGGTAAAGCGCCGGCCGCACTTCATGCACTCCCGCCGGCGCCGGATGGTGTCTGCCACCTTGCCCGCCCGGGAATCAACAACCTTGTCTTCGATGTATCCGCAGAAAGGGCATCGCATAGTTCAAATCCCACCGGGTACAGCGTACTTTCTCCTGGCGCCGAACCGGTCTCTCCAACACTCAGGGCACTTGAGCCCCGCCCCGTTACTCGGCCCCTTTCGTGGCGGCCTCCTGCTCCAATACTTCTTCTTCGGTAATGGCTTCAAGGCGCTTGAAACTGAGACCCTCGTGGATCAGCAATCCCAGGCTCACCAAGAGCACGGGAACCGACATCATAAGCCAAAGCAGGATGGCAGCTCCAGTAGAAACGTCCGCTCCTACACCGAAAATCTCGGTGAGGGCCAGAATAATTCCCACCTGGTATCCCCCGCCAATCCCTGGAAACTGCACCACGAGACCCAGTGAAGCACAAAACAGCACCAGTGCCGCAGCCAGCCATATGAACTCTCCCAGAGTGCCGCCCAGGCTCCTGAGTGTCAACCAGAAAACGGTGGCGTTGGTGCCCCAGAGAACAACGGAAAGCACTACGCTGCCGACGAAGTCAGGCATGCTCCGCACAACCAGCAGACCCTCCGCAAAGGAATGGAGGAAATGCTCGATGTTCCGTTGAAAACGCTGTGGAAGGAACCGGGACATCCGCAGGGTCCAGCCCATCAGTTCCTGGGTTTTCAGCCGGTAAACCACGAGCCCTGCCACCATAATGATCGTAACCAGCAGCATGGCGTCACCGGCTTTATGCATCACCGAGAGCACGTTCTTACCGGCGGCGCTCATCTCCACGGGGGCAAAGTAAAGCACCACCGAAAACAGCACCACCAGGCAAATCGTGTCGCAAATCCGCTCCATCAGCCACACGGCCACCATGGAGGTGATAGGCAGCGCCTCCTTGCGGGCAATGTAGGCGGGGCGGACAAATTCTCCCGGCCGGCCCACCAGGTAGATTGAACTGAAACCCAGCAACTGTCCCACCAGCAGCACCCACAACGAACCCTTCTTGATGGGGCGCATCAAAAACTGCCAGCGCAGGGCGCGAATCAGATAAGTGAGGTAAACACCCGCCAGCGCCACCACCAGAAGGCCGGGATTCGCGCTCACGAGGGATGCCCACAGACGGCCCCAGTCAAAGTTTCGCCATTCAGGATTGTGGCGGAGGTTGTAAATGATCAGGACCAGAATAACCGTGCTGATGCCCAGCCAGATCCATCGTTTTCGGCCTTTGGTTTTCTTCACAACGAGCTCATTCCTTAAATCTGCCCGTCAAACTACCCAAAGGGCGTTTCGGAGTCAAGCAGCAATCGCTGCGGCGTCTTGCGCCCTTCGCTTGCTGGCCTCGTGGCCGCCCTTTTTCGGCAGGCCCGGCGCAAGCATCCGTCTTCGCCAGCCAGCCGCGGCAGATCATGATCCTTTCACTTGGGAGAAAGGGGCTTCCCCGTCATGGTGCGGGAACGGGAGTTTGCGGCCTCAAATCAACCACCAGGACCCTCCCGTCACTCTCCCATTTTCCGCCGGTTGCCGTCAACCCCGAGCGTGCGGGATGAGAGACGCTCACCAGTTGTTCAGCCGCTACCAGGCCCGTCATGCCGAGATCCGCACCCACCTTGGCCCGTTCCAGATCGACACGCGGGTCAACCGAATGCGAAATCACCCCCGGGCGGATATCAAAACCGTTGTCATGATCCGCCACCACCAGCCACAGGGGCCGCCCGTCTGCGCCCGCGGCCGGCGCTTTCCAGATGCGGAGGTGGTGGCGATGCGTAAACGTGTTCAGCATCTTTTCAAAAGCCATGTCTTCGGGACGGCCGTAGAGATAAAGCGTCGACATCGGAGCCGCGTCATAGCCCTTGCCCTTGATGACCGCTTCAAAAGTCTGCCATAGAGAATTGGCGTTCTGGTCTTTGGCCGCTGTCCATCCCGCCTTTTCAAAGGCCGCGTTGATTTCCTCCCTGCTCCCAATCAGGACCAGGTTCACCGGCCCGCCCTCGTTGCCCTTCTTGCTTCTCACATTCCGCGGCGCCTGCGCCAGCACCTGCATAACCGATTCTCTCAGTGCTGAGGGAATCTGTCTGGCAAACTCGGGCTGAAACCGTCCGGAAATTTTCAGTGGTTTGTCCAGGATTACAGAAAATTCCGTGCCCACGGGATAATTGATGGACGTATCAGGGCTGCCGAACCATGTTCCTCCGCCCTGCTGGGGCTGCTGGGCCCCGCCCGTTCTTTTCTCTATTTTTGCAATCGCGGAATTGAGGAGAGTCACGGGCAATTCGCTGGCCAGAACTCCTTGGATGGTGCCGTCGGCCAGCACCTTCTCCCGCGCATTGTCCACATCGTGCACATGGCATACCACCGGAATGGCAGGCTGCCCCGGCACCTTTAAAGCGTCGAATTTCAAGAGGATTTTTGCCCGGTCGGTGGGGCTGGAACTCGGGATCAGTTTTGCGATGCGGCCGCTCACTACGGCCCCGAGCGGAATGGCCACTTCGCCGTTTATTTCCACGGTCCGCTCCGTCTCAGCTTCCACCGTCTCGTTCAGGTGCGAAGAAGTCGTGCTGACAGGAGTCTTGAGCCGAAGAAAAATCTCCGTCCCCGAGGGGACCGTATAGTCCGGCACACTCCCGGCGGCCGTAGGAAGCGCACGGGCCGGCTCCTGGCCACCGGCCTGCGCAGACGGCCTCGCAGCGAGCTCGGTTGAAGAGAGCGGCAAGCAAAGCAGGGCGCCCGCCAGCAGCCACCTGACCGGCCTGCTGGCCCAACCCGTGCCGTGGCTCTTCAGTCTGATTCGCAATTTTGAAAATACGCGCTTCGGCATCACCGGCCCGATTCGGGAGCAGCCTTTCGCTGCGGCTGCTCTACCCGCAAATTTGACAGGGCGCAGATGCAGAGTCGATACCTCCCTATTTTACTGGAGTGAGGACCGAAGTTCCTGAACGATCTCGCCGGCGATGGCGCGGCCCTGATCAAGGTCATCGGGTGGAAGAGATATGGCGGCAACCTTGGCATGGCCGCCTCCGCCAAATCTTTCACAAATGCTGGCCAGGTTGGCGTCCTTGGGAGTGGGGTTCCAGGGATTGCTTCCCACCGCCACTTTAATCCGCTCGCGGGAACGGCTGAGGGCCACGTTATAGACCGATTCAGGAAACAGATAGTAAGGAACGAACTTGTTGAAACCCTCAAAACCCTGGTCAACAAGGTCGAGGAAAACGACACCCTGGCTGAGCACCGCGCGGTCCCGAATGATGTCAATGGTCTTCAGGTGCTGGTCGTACAACCGCCCAAACTCCTGCCGCGCGGCAGGGCGGCAACTTCCGCCAGCGGCATGGAAAGTAGATCGGGAATCAGCCCGGCCACAAAATCGTTCGAGGGCGCGCCTTCAATCACCAAGGTGATCCGCGTGGCGGGATCGCGCATTTCGACCGCGGTCTTCGGGTCAGGATACTGAGCGCCGTCGATAATATCCGCCCAGTGAATAACCTCTTCCAAGTCCGGGGTGCAGAAATTGAATTTCATTGCCGCAATGTGGGAGATGAACTTTGTACAGGAGCGGAAGGAGGGGTCGTAAAACTTCTTCCCACTCCGGTCCTGCTGGAAGTGTTCAGCATCCGCCGGCGTCAGGAAGGCGCTCTGGTGATGATCAAACCACCAGGTCATGCGGGGCGAACTGGAATACTTGAAATCGACAATAACGTTCTCATCTCCGTCAAACATCTCCTCATCAAAAAGCTGGCCCGCGCGATGGAGAAGCCCGTGATACATAAATTCCGCGTGCGGATCTACCACCTCGCGGTAGAAGCGCGAGAACACCGCTGCCGAGCAGGCGCCGTCAAAACACCGGTTATGAAAACAGACGCGAACTTTCATTTTGTAAATATCGATGCCCCGCTGCCCCACAGTGGGAGAGGCGCAGGTCATTCTGTAGAATTTGCTAAATTGCTCTGCTGAGGGGAAATTGTCAAGAGAAAATCGGTCAGGAGGCGACAGTAACCCCAACGACCGCCGCGCCCTTCTCCGCAAAACAGGCCCCGGGAGCGCCGCGGCGAAGAGCTACGCCACCTTCTCCGACTGCTGCCTTGCCAGGTTTCCGATCACCGCAACACCGTACTGCTCGCCGTTATAGGCCTTATACATCAGCATAATAACCAGAATCAACAGGGTCATTCCAAAGGCAATCCATATCAGGCCGCCAGCAATCCACCCGATGATGGGAATCAGGGCCAGGATCGAAGTCATAATCTGCAGAGCGATACCCACGACGATTCCTGCCAGTCCCAGAAAAATCGCCTGAAAAGCATGGAAGCGCACAAACCGGTTCCTGTTATACGGTCCAATGAGCAGGAACAAAACGCAGGCAACCGGCCAGAGGATGTAACAGAGCAGCCCCGCAACATTGTAGGCAATCCCCGGCATTTCCATGCTCGACTTCCTCCCGGGCTGCGGGGCTCCGGCTCCGGCGGGCGTCCCTGCGCTCACCGGCGACCCGCACGAACTGCAGTAAACCGCGCCGGCTGCCACCGACGCTCCACATTTTGCGCAGCTTGCCGTAGCCTGCCTCCTTGTTTGCCCAGTCATCCAGCGTGAATCCCGGCCTGGGCAATGACCCGGATTCCCGAATTACGAAATCAGGCTGCCCCTGCCGGCTTGTATTATTCTTAACACACTCTCCTGCGTGAGACAACGTACCCGCCGGCACGTACCCGCCGGCTCAAAGGGGCACCACGGCGAAGATTCTCGCTCGTCCGTTTTGAGCGGGCGGATGAGTTTCTCCGGCTGTACGGACGCCCCGAACTTCAGTGAAAGGAGGAACTGCAAGGGAAGGAAAAAGGGAGAAACACAGGAACTCCGAAGCCGGACACAGAGGGATCCGGAAGACTCGGCGCCCTGGTTGCGAGGCTATTTACGCGCCCGGACGTGAGCGGTCAGGAAACACGCTGCGCCGGCCGCCATGGCCCCGCGGATGCCCCACAACCTGGCCCTTGGCGTCGCTGGCTGCAATGAATTTGTCAATCACCAGCCACGTCAGCAGGGCAATAGGAAAATAGAGCGCAACCACAAGAGCCAAAAGTTCATAGATTCGTTGCATCCCGGGACCCACCATAAACATAACGCACCCTTTTCTCTATTTTGGCATTCGGCTGGTGTCTCTCCGGCCGCTTAACACCCATCTGTCTTCAAGCCCATTTCACCACCGGGCGGAGAACAATGCCATAGCACGCAAGTACTAAACGCAGATCATCAGGCACCGGGCTGCGGCTCGCTGCTGCCTGAGCTTTTCAAGCCATCGCCGGCTGCTTCTTCACGCCGGCCACGCCCAACCCCGCCGTCCCCAGCCCCGCGGGCCCTCGCTTTCCCATCGGCAAATCCAAGGGCTTCATGACGCATTCGCAGCTTTGAGGTTGACCTCTGCAGTCCGGCCTTCGTCTTCCAGATGCAGCGATGACCCCGCACATCCGGCATTTGCCGCCAGGCCGCAAAATCCCTGGATCACCCATCTTCGCAGACGCCCCTTTCCCCCACTGAACAAGCAGTCGGAGACGATGCTATGGGGGTTGAGGGGCATTTAATGGATTCTGGCAGAGAGGTCACCGGCGGGTACGCCCAAGCGCCTACCAGGCGCCCGGGCCGGGAAGTGAGCGTGTGTGGTTGAAGGTGTATTCACCCAGTAATTGTTCGCCACCGGCCTCATCCACATTCAGCAGGCGCATGATCATTTTGCTGGTCGGCGCGGCTTTCGCGAACGTAATTGACTCCTGCACGATGACGCCGCCTGCAGAAGGATTGACCGGGATATCCCGCAGCCGGAGTTGTTCTGTCCCTTGCTCATCTGAAAAGGAGAGATCGACACGGCGGGTGCCTTTCAAATCCGCTGCAAGGCGCCCAATCAGGATGTCGTCTTCGGCGCTCACCGTACATTGCACGCTGCCTCCAGCCGGAGGAGCGTACTCACGCACCCGCAGGCCTTCTTCTGCGGCGCGCTTGAGGAACTCGTCACTCACCACCATACGCAGGCTTCCCCCGCGCGCCAGGTCGCGCAGTCCATCGGCCAGGGAGATGACCTCGCGCAGTTTTGCACCGCATTCATCGCACTGGAAAAGGTGCTCCTCGACAACTTCTTCCTCGGCCTCGGGCAGCACAGCCAGCCAGTAATCCGCCAGGACGGCTGCGTCAATGGGCTTTGTGCATTTTGCCGAGTGGTGGACGTTCCCGCTCATACTGCCACCCCCATACACAGGCGCAGTTGGCGAATCGCCCGATGCCGGATCACCCGCACGTTGGCTTCGGAAATGCCCAGAAAGCTGGCGACGTCTGCGCCCGTCCCTTCATCGTAAAAACTCATCACCACCACCGTACGCTCCCGCTCCTTCAGCCCCTGGACGCAGCGCTGAAGCAACTCGTGGTCAAGCGCTATGGCAGGCTGGGAAGCCACGGGCAGTTCACCTGCGTACTGCTCCAGCAGGCGCTGTTTTCTTTCCGCGCCGCGCCGCAGGTCCAGCACCGTCATGCGGCAAGTTCCCAGCACAAATGAGGCGAGCTTGTCCGGCTCCCGCAGGCGGCCGGCCCGCAGGGCCTCGAGCGTGGTCATCAGCACCTGCTGCGTGAGGTCGTCACTGGCGTGCTCGTCCCGCAAGTGGCGCAAGCCATAAAGCCGGATTCGCGGCGCCATCCGGCGGAACAGCTCGGCTTCGGCTTCGTGGTCGCCTCCTGAACCAATCTGCCGCACCAGGTCCGCATCATTCAGTTCAATTTCCATCAACACACTTTTTATGTGTAACGGCAGGATGTCTCGTTACACTTTTGGGTATCAGTCGGGACCTATTGTACAGAATAAAGAAGGGTAACCACAAACAAAGGTAACCACAATGTTCGCAAAAAAGACATCAAGGAGGAGAAAGTGATTTACACCCACAAGGCTACGCCGGATATCGAGGTGCTCACGTCAAACTTTCCGATTCCGGGTTTCGGAATGGTTCCCATCAACGCGTTTGTCATCAAGGGATCGGAACCGATTCTGGTGGACACAGGCTCCGCCGTAGAGACCGCGGAGTTCATGCCTGCCCTGCGGCGGGTCATCGATCCCGCAGACCTGCGATGGATCTGGCTGACCCACACCGACTTTGACCACATGGGCAGCCTGCAACAGTTGCTCTCTGAGAATCCGAAGATCCGGTTGATCACCAACTTTCTCGGCGTCGGCATTATGAGCCTGTTTGCCCCGCTGCCGCTGGACAGGGTGTACCTCATCAACTCCGGCGAAAAAATCAACGCGGGCAACCGCACGCTCACCGCGTTCAGGCCTCCCGCGTTCGACAACCCTTCCACCACGGGATTCTATGATGACAAGTCATCAATCCTTTTCAGTTCCGACTGCTTTGGAGCGCTTCTGTCGGATGTTCCCGAGAACGCGGCCGACCTCTCAGACGAGGTTTTGAGCCACGGCCAGGTCTTTTGGGCCACGGTAGACTCGCCCTGGCTGCACAAGGCGGACGAGGGCATTTTCGCCAAAGAACTCGACGTCATTCGCAAGATGCAGCCCAAAATGGTACTGAGCAGCCATCTGCCGCCCGCTCCGGGGAATATGACGGAAAAATTGCTGGCATCGCTGGCCTCCGTTCCGAAGGCTCAACCGTTCGTCGGGCCCAATCAAGCCGCTCTCGAAGAGATGTTGAGCAAGATGACTCACGAACCCGCATAGCCGGCGGCTACCGGTGCAGCGGGGCACAATGAGTCACATCCGAGTATCAAACGCGTCATGTGGTAGATTAGACGTTCCGCACACTGGCAAAAGGGCTTAAAAATTCATCAACATAAAAGGAGAATTCAATGAGCACCCATGATGTCAAGGCAGTGGCCGATTTTCTGATCGCCGATTTTGAATACGAAATGCAGACAACTCTGCGCGTGATTGAAGCCGTCCCAACGGTCCATCTCGATTACCAGCCGGACCCAAAGGCCAAGGACGCCTTGGGACTCGTCCGGCACATCACACTTGAGGACCCCTGGATGCTAAACTCCATCGCCGATGGGCAATTCACACCTCCGCCGGACGCTTCTGACGCCTGTGGAATCATGAGTCCGGTCGACGCCATCGCCCGTTACAAGCAGATGCTTCCGGCAGCCCTTGACCGCGTGCGCGGCCTGACTGCCGAGAAGCTGACGGCCAACGTTGACCTGCTCGGCATGATCCAGATGCCCGCCATCAACTTCCTGGCCATGGCGTTGAAGCACTCCGTCCACCACCGCGGCCAGCTCAGCACCTACCTGCGGCCCATGGGCGGCAGGAATCCGTCGATCTACGGCCCCACGGCCGACACTGCACCGGTCACTGCCAGCTCCCGTGCATAAAGTGGAATATTGGATTTGTGGCCCGCCGCCGATTTCGTGTTTGGAGTTGCAGGAGCGGGCCGCGAACCCGACCTCACTCGTCGGCTGGGCAAGGGCAAGGGATGCGCAAGCCTGCACGCGTCCCGGGTTCTTTGCCTCGTTCTCCCGGGCCGATGCTACTCTACCTTGTGGCGGCTTCCTGCGTTGTGGGGGGCCGGCGGGAGAAAAGCTCTTCAATCAGCTCGCGGTAGCGCTCTTCAACCACCGGGCGTTTGACCTTCAGCGTGGCGGAAAGCTCACCCGAGGCAATGGTGAGTTCTTTCGG
>JAJYJL010000138.1 GCA_021789565.1 Acidobacteriota bacterium | reverse complement strand
ATTGACCAGCAGGCGCCCCATCGAAGAGGCCGAGATTTGAGGTTGGGGTGCTCCCCGACGGTCTTTCCGCTCATCATTCAGGGCCCGTTGATGTTGAATTTTTCGAGGCGAAAGATTCTGGTTCTTCCCTCTATTGAGAACTCGGAAATCTCAAACGTAAGCCCGCCAACCCTCAAGAGACTCGCGCTCTGGCGGGAAGCGGGTGTTACAGTTCGAGGCAGGCCAGAGTGGGCATTTATCAAGTTGCATACTCATGGCATGGATCCCAGGGCGCAGAACGCTCTGCTTGGTCAGCCAATGCAGCAATTTCTGGACAGTTTGTTGAATCCAAAGGAAGAGAAATGCTTTGGCGACGTTCACTTTGTCACCGCACGGGAAATGGTGAACATTGCTTTGGCGGCATGCGACGGACGCGAGGAAAACCCAGGGAAATATCGGGATTATGTCTTTCAGCCCGCGAAGGCGGAATTCTGTCCTTAAGGGACTCTCCGAAAAGAAATGTAAAGTTTAGGGAGGAAAGGGAGTGCTCAACGACATTTACAACCGGGTATATAACGGAACCAATTACCGCCTCCGAACTTTGGCTCGTGGACGGTGGGCTCGGCGTTGCCGTCCTGTGGTGCCCCTGATCCTTCTTACCGAGCGCTGCAATGCGAAGTGCCTCCATTGCAACATTTGGAAAAACCATGGAAAGGAGGATTCCCCGACGCTTGAACAGTGGAAAGTGGTTGTCAGGGACCTTCGTGAATGGCTGGGGCCGGTCAAAGTGGTATTCACCGGTGGAGAGGCTCTCTTGAAGCCCTACACCATTGATTTGGTCAGTTATGCGGTTTCCGCAGGGCTCTGTGTTGAAATTCTCACGCATGGTTATTGGGAAGATCAATCCACGATTGAGAGATTGGTATTGACGCGCCCATGGATGATAACGATTTCGCTGGATGGGGTAGGTGAATTACACAGCAAGATCCGTGGGAGAGAGAAATTTTGGGAGAGAACCAGCCGCAGCATCGAAACCATCAAGAGGCTGCGTGACGAGAAGGATCTCAAGACCATCCTCCGTTTGAAATGTGTGATCATGTCGCACAACTTGGATGGTGTTTGTGAGGTTGCGCGCTTCGCAAACCACCCCGGGATGGAAGCGTTTTTTCAGCCGATCGAGCAGAATTACAACACGCCAGAAGATGTGACTTGGTGGGAACATTCCGACAATTGGCCCCGAGATGCGGAGAATGCCGTCCGAGTGGTCGAGCAATTGATTGAAATGAAGCGGCAGGGGTTCAGGATCGCTAATAGTTACAAACAATTAGAGGTAATGATTCCATACTTCCGCAATCCGGATGCTCTTCGGGTGATGACTCAATCTCACGAAGCGCATGAAAATCGGGCTCTGTGTTCTGCCCTAACAATGCTTCAGATACAAGCCAACGGTGACGTAACGACCTGCAATAGCCAACCTCCCGTTGGTAACATCAAGAGTGCGTGTATCCGCGACATATGGCAAGAGCGCCCGCAATGGTGGAAGTCGGGTTGTTGTCTTAACCAGCGGCTGATGCCTGCTGAGAGGCAGGAATTGTCATTGCCGGTGGTTTCCTGACCATTCAACGTAACAATGGGACGAAACTGTCAACCGGTCTTCTTGGTTTTTGATATTTTTTCTTTTCCCATTGGCAGAACCGCAGATTTTGCGTGATGGCCGTTTCCTAGTCTCTCCGAATGTCTTGGGAAGCGACTCCTGTTCTGATAAGCAGCAGGATGGCCCATAGGGTTGTTTGGCCTTCCAGGGTGTTGGTTCAAGTCTCATAAAGGGTAAGATTCGCAGCGGGGTCTTTCAGTTGATTTGGCAATGAGCGAACCGATGAAAGTCATGACGGTACTGGATCTCGATCCCCGGAAGCTCGGTAGCTTCGAGGAATACACGATCTCCCTCTCTCAGTCGCTTACCAGCGTGGGAGGGAAGAGTATCCTCGTCTTCAACAATCTCCCACCCGAGTCGCTCCGTCCACTGTATCTTGAATCAGGCGCTATTCTGGAGACTAAGTGTTTCGTCCCATTTGGCCGGCAAAGCGCCAGCGTGCTGCGCGAGTTAGTCCGGAGGTATCGACCGCATGTGGTCCACTTCCACTTTGTGAATCTATTCAGCCTGGACTTGATAGCTGTTGCTTTGAGCAGCGGCGCCAGGGTTTTCTACTCGGACCATGCATCTGACGTTTCAAAGAAACGGTCGATGGTCAGATGGTGGGCTCTTCAGGCTCGGACGCGCGCGCTCTCCTCTCTGGTCAGCAGGTTCATTGCCCCCTCTGCTTACGTGAAGGGCCGTCTCGTAAGGCAGGGCGTCAGTGAGAAGAAGGTAACCGTCATTCACAATGGAGTCAACCTTCAGGGATTCGGTAAAACTTCGGGCGAAGACGGCCTCCGCGCAAGGTACGGCATCGATTCAGGGTCCATGCTTGTGTCCTCAATTTCTCAACTGATTCCAGAAAAGGGTGTTCCGGATTTGATTGACGCGGCTGCCCTGGCCATCGGAAAGGGAGCCAATCTTGCCTTTGTTCACGTCGGGGACGGGCCCTTTGGCGAAGAATACCGCGCGCGAGTTCGGAAGCTCGGCATTGAGAAACGGTTTATCTTTACAGGCTTGCTCAACATGCCGGAGGTCGCTGCTATCCTGCGCGGCAGCGACGTCTTTACACTGCCTTGTACCTGGGGCGAGGCCTTCTCGCTTGTTGTCCTGGAGGCACTTGCTGCTGGAAAACCTGCAATCGTGACCGCCGTCGGTGGTAACACGGAAGCCGTCGAAGACGGAAGGAATGGGCTGGTCGTGCCGCCGCACGATCCGGCGGCCTTGGCTGCTGCATTGATTGAATTGCACGACAATCCCGATCGGCGACAGGCGATGGCACGGGAGAGCGTTGCACGCTCGACCTATTTCAGCGTGAAGCGGTGGGTTGATGAAACGATCAGCCTCTATGCGCAATGGGCGTCATGAACCAGTTCCAGCTGGGCTCGTTTGTTAGGAGTTACGGTGGGAAGAAATACTCGGCTGGACGGTCGCGGAGGCTATGGCTTGCAGCAGACCGGTGGTTGCGACGCGTGTTGGCGGCATTCCCGAACTCGTCAGCGATGGTTTAACAGGTTTCCTTGTGCTGCCGGGGGATTCCGCCGCCATCGCCGAAAAGATTCTTGCTCTGCTCAACGATGGCGAAATGCGGTCACGAATGGGCCAGATGGGCCGGAAGACTGCTGACGTGCACTTTGACTTGAAAAAGTATGTCAAAGAACTGATCCGGCTCTATGCCCTCATCACTTGACTGCAGTGATTTTCGTGAGGACATCCCT
Source organism: Acidobacteriota bacterium (assembly GCA_021789565.1). The sequence goes on along the minus strand of JAJYJL010000138.1, from coordinate 7,661 downwards.
CGCGATGTTGGTCCACATTAACTCTGGCATTGAAGCGGCTTCGCTGTTAGGTTGCCCCTTCGAGCCGTGGATCGCTAGGGCCAGCCCCTTTGTTACGTCGGTAGGGCTAGGGCCTTTCAGTAGGATGTTGCGCGGATAGCTTGCGAGATACTCTTCCATCCCGCCGGTCTCCGTTGCGGCAATGAACTTCCCAAAGGTCATTCCAAGAAGAAGCAACGCACTTCCATAGGACTTCAAATAGGGAAGGACGAGAACGTCAGATGCTTCGAATAGCTCGGCAGTGCGTTGCAAATCGAGGGGCCCTGGCAGGAGCCGGACCCGTCCTGCAATGCCAAGGTTTTTTGCGATTCTCCTCGTCCGGCCGAGAGGGTCGTCCGGGGTGCAGTCTGTATATCCGGACTCCGCGCCGGCTACGACAAGAATGGGTTCACCGAGTTCGGGATTTGTCATTGCCGTAAGAACCGAGTCGATATTCTTGTACGGCCTGACCCCGCCGAAGAAGAGCAGCGCAGTTTTGTTTTGAGGTATTTCCAAGGCCTCTCGAACCCTCTTCCGGGCTCTTGGGACCCGAGGAAACATCGTGTATAGTCCAAGCCTTGCGACAATGATCTTGTGCTCAACGCCGGGAAACAGGCGGACCAGTTCCAGCTTGGCCCAGTTTGAATGGGCTACGAGTTTGTCGGCCCTACGGTAAAGGGTGCTGGTTATGAATGTGTCCTTGTCGGTTTCCTCATGAGGAAGAACATTGTGCACAGTGTGCACAACACGCAGACCAAGCGTGCTGCAAATGGCGGAAAATCGGCTACCATAAACATCTTCGCCCCACTGTCTCCAGACCAGGTCGTAATTCTGCCGCTTCAGATGGACCGCGAACTCAGCGGGCAGGAATAAATCCCGCAATGTCGAGCGCACGGCGTGCATTCGCCCTCGGGGAGCAAGGCTGGCCGTTCCAGTGACAACTGATGGCTCGGCTTGCGCAACTGGACTGGTTACTGGGTGCTTCAGGGCATCCCTTTGTTTAAATAGCGCCCGGCCGAGCACGGGGAAGACCCGGTGGTGACGCGGCAGGTTAAGGCGGTGGAACTCCGATCTACTGTTTGAGTACACATCTACGTGAATCCCGTTTGCAGCCAGCCCTTCTGACAGCTCGTAGGTGTACCCGCCGATCCCATACCCTCCCTCGCCGTCGATCATCGCAATTCGATGTGCCTTTACAGCCATCCACCCTTCCTTCTTACTGAATGAAGATAACCGCCTAGTTCGAGCACCTCGTTTGGTGGGAAGAATCGCCCAAAAACATACAACAAAGAAAACGCCACCGCCCGGGTCATGAAGGGGTGATCCTCTTCCGCGGCCGCTAGCCTCTTTTCGATACTAGAACGGTGTGGGCACACTCACTCAAACTACGAAATCCAAACCTCTGCGCGATTGTGTTAAACGCTACCATAATATATGACCTCAACCCGTTGAGGGTACCAGCCCGCGGGGGGCCCACACAGGCGCCCTCGAATGCCGGCTGATTCTCCCCCTGACGACACTAGCAGACGGCCTTCAGGATAACCATGCACCTGCCGGATTCACCAATTAGCAATTTCATTTTAGGGGCACCCGTCCGCACGCCTAGAGTATCATTTTCCTGAGCTTATGAGGGAGTAAAGGACCACGCGTTGGCAAATTCGCACCAATCCGACGCCACAAAACTTGCCAAAGGAGGCAATGCGCCGATCTCTACGCTAAGGGAAGAGAAACCGACAGGGGAGCAAACTGCAAGCGGAAACGATTTCTACAAGCCGTTGCTCGGCGGCCTTGCATGGACCGCGGCAGGGAGATGGTCTGCGCAGATTGTAAGCTGGGTCTCAACAATAATTGTCATCAGGCTGCTGTCTCCGTCTGATTTCGGCATTTTGGGGATGGCCACGGTCTACCTGGGTCTTATCAGCATGCTGAGCGAGTTCGGGATTGGCTCGACCGTGGTCTATGTCCGGGATCTTTCAAGCGACCAATTGGCGCAGATAAACACCGTTTCCGTGCTTTTCGGAATCGTGGCCTTTGGAGTGTCATGTGCCGTGGCGCCGGGCCTTGCCTGGTTCTTCAGGACTCCCCAACTCGTCTGGGTGGTAGTAGTGATGGGAACGGGTTTTGCGATCTCAGCCTTCCAGATCGTGCCGGGCGGCTTGCTGAGGAAGGAGAAGGCGTTCAAGCTCCTGGCGTATGTTGACGGTTGCAAGGCGCTGACTCAATCGTTGTCCACTGTTCTGTTTGCCTTCCTCGGCCTGAGATACTGGTCACTTGTGGCTGGTGGACTGCTGGCGTCGCTTGTGGCTGTCTTGCTCACTCTCTTGTGGCGGAGGGAATCATTTGCGTGGCCAAGATTAGAGTCCATCAAGAGGGCACTCGTGTTCAGCCGGGACGTTATCATATCGCGCATTTCGTGGTACGCATACTCGAACGCCGATTTTGTGGTGGCCGGACGTGTGCTGGGAAGAGTCCCGCTCGGAGCCTACACGGTGGCATGGAGCCTCTCAAGCACCGCGATCGAGAAGGTTACAGATTTGATTTCGCACGTGACCCCGTCTTTCTTCTCGGAAGCACAGACCGATCCACCCACGCTCCGCCGGTACCTGCGGAACCTGACGCAAGGGATCTCACTTTTCACTTTTCCAGCCACGCTGGGCCTGGCGTTGGTGGCCAGAGAGTTTGTTCCGCTGGTGCTCGGCACCAAGTGGATGGCAGCCATCGTGCCGCTTCAATTGCTGGCAATCTATGGATTCATGCGGTCGATCACTACTGTACTGGGACCCATTTTGACTGCCATTGACGTACGTTGGGCGTCACGCTACGGCCTGTTATTCGTAGTGGTGTTCCCGACAGCGTTCTATATTGGGAGCCACTGGGGGACGGTGGGAATTGCTGCGGGCTGGGTTTGCTTTTACCCGCTTATGTACATCCCGATCTATCGCCACACCTTCCAGCGAATCGGCATGAACTTGAGCGAGTACATGGGAGCTCTGTGGCCTGCCTTATCGGGATCGCTCGTAATGACCGTGGTCGTCTTCGTCTTAAAGCTGGCTCTTCCGACCGGTATAAGCCCCGTTCTCCAGCTCGGGGGAGAGATTGTCAGTGGAGGGGCCAGTTATGTACTGACGCTTGCAACCCTTCATCGGGAGAGATTCATGTTTTTAATCAGGACCCTGCGCTCATTGTCCCGGTAGCCCTTTTGGCGGAAAGCTCCTGCAGCATGCCGGCGAGCCGTCGGGTCAACGAGCGGAAGTGGAACTGCGCGTCCCATTTCCTTTCCACTTCCTCAGGAGTGCGCGGCGCCATCTTTAACACCTTCAACAGAGCCTGGGCAATCCCCGCTACGTCATTCGGATCGGCCCATGCGCCGGAACCGGTCATGTCCACCAGCTCCGTAAGAGCACCCTTTTCGGCGACGGCAAGAATTGGCTTGCCGGTCTTTAGATACTCATAGAATTTGGCCGGAACTTCTAATTGAGTCCCGGGAAACACTAGGAGGATGTCGGCGGCCCAAAGGAGTTTTTGGGCTTCCTGCCAACGGTCAGTGGACGGCTCGAATTCAATTCGGCGAGTCTTTATTAATCCAGGCGCATGCTTGTGAGCATATCCCAAAGATGAATCACCAATTTCCCCGAGAAACAATATCCTGAATGAGTCAGGGGCAAGCTGCCCGGAATCGACCAGATTGCTGACCGCCTGAAGAAATGTATCAATGCGGCGCCGACCGTAAATTGAGCCTGAGTGGAGCAGAAGCTTTTCCGGTTGGCCAGGTTTTACGTTCTGTGGCTGTTTGATGCTATCGTCATACCCGTTGGTCAAAGTCACGAACTTTTCAGGCGTCATTTGAGGATAACGCTGCACGAATGAACGCCGCAGAGGCTCAGTGTTGCAGATCACAAGATCGGCTTGCTTGACGCAGCTTGCTTCCATTCTGGCGGGCCATCCGGTGAGCCCTTCAAGCGAGTCCGTCGAGTTAGGATTCGTGACCCACCCATCCCGGAAATCGGCGGCCCAATGAATACCGTGCTTCTTGCTCAGGTGGCGCGCTATCAGATGGCACGTGAAAGGAGGACCGCTCGAAAAGATCGCACGAATGGGTTCCCTTTTAAGCAGCCGGTTCGCAACCCTTATGGCTGGAAAGTACCATCCCAAATATCGGTCAGGTGTGTTCAACAAAGAGAGTACAAGGAGGCGTAAACTACTCGGGGTGTTGCTGTTCGAAGACCTCACCGGGGGGGGCTCTAAATGTGGTTTGCTGGCGACATGGTGTGACAGAAAATATCGCCTTAACCGTGCATACGCATGCAGGGGATTCATCCACTCTGTCGTTCGCTCAACCCGGATACCTCCGGGAGGGGAGAAGTCATTGTCGACATGGTCCAAAAAGCGCTCTTGGACCGTTAAAACTATGGGCCGGATACCGTAATCCGGCAGATAAGTACAGAAGCGAGTGATGCGCTTCGCTCCTATCTCCGCGTCAGGAGCAAAAGCACGACTTACGACAAGCACAGTCAGCTTAGGATTCAAAGTTTATTCCCCAGACCTGTGGATTTTGGATTATCGACGGCCTCCTGCAGGCGTGAAGGGCATGAATACAAAGTAGCCACTATCCTCCAAATGCTGGTACGAGCTCAGGTCTCGCCTCGCCACACTGGCTCGCAGACCTCAAGCGTATTTTTCACGAAGGCATCCAACGTAAAGTAACGATGAACGCGCTGGCCTCCACGACTTCCCATTTTACGCCGCAACTCTTTATCTTGCACCAGCAACTCAATACCGTGGGCGAATGATGCAGGATCGAGAGGCGTCGCCAAAATCCCCGTTTCACCGTCCTCCACTATTTCCGGAATCGCCCCGCTCCTGCTGCCCACAACCGGCACGCCGCAAGCCATTGCCTCTGTCAAAACCAGGCCAAACGCCTCTCCTACCGATGCCAGGACGAATATGTCACTGGCCTGCAGAAGTCTTTCCGGGCTGGCAACGCTTCCCAGCCAGTGGATCCGCCCGCTGATTCCCAGCTTGCGGCTCAGGTCTTCCATTTCCTGCCGCATTTCCCCGCCACCGGCCATCAAGAATCGGATCTTGACCCCCCGTCTTGCCAACAGACCGCAGGCCTGGACAATCACCTCCGGGTGCTTGAACGGTCGCATGTGGGCGATGCTGCTAACGATTACTTCGTCCGGCTCGATTGCAAACCGCTGTACGCAATCCTTCCGGGCGCCGGGGTCCGGAAAAAATCGCCGCGTATCAACGCCGTGGCGCACGAGGCGGACTTTCTGCTCCGGCACGCCAACATCGATCAACTGCTGCCTGATGAACTCCGAGATTGCTATCACCCTCGACACAGGCGCCGTCGCGACTCTCGCCCGCAGCCGAATCAGTTGTTTCTTCCAGCTTCTGGCCTGGAGGGCTCCGCTGTTGTGTTCCTGATAGATGATCTGACGCACGCCATTCAGGCGGGCAAGCCAGGGAATTAAATCATAGTAGTTGAAGAAAGAAACGTGAACTGTGGTGATTGAGCTGTGGTGAATCAAGGCGCGCAATCCCTGCATGTATGCAATTTGGCTCTTCCTGTAGTTGATCGCTTCCACTTGCGCTCCGCAGTTCAGATACCTGGTTGCCAATTCCTTTGGAAGTGGCTCGGAGAACACGAGAATCACGCGGACACCGCGCGCGATGAGGGCCTGTGAAAACTGGTAATGAAGTTCTTCAATACTGCTCCAGGTGCGGGGAGCAGAATCAAGAAGCATCGCCAGGGTGCTTTTGCTCATCGGTGTCGTTATCGACCCTTGCAGATTTTCTCAAAACATCCACTCATTTGCTCATACGGGACACAGAGGTAATTAGAATGCCCACCAAGAGGTCTAACTTCGTATTGGAAGCCCTTCAAGTAGTCCAGGACAGAATCGACCGTCGTCGAAAATGACCTCAACAGGTCGTCAATCAATTCTATGACGATTTTCGGGCGAAGGTCCCTTAAGATTTCATTCATGCCGCGGACTACGTCGTGTTCGGCACCTTCCACATCGATTTTTACAAGGTTGATGCGTGAGAGAGAATGCTTGTGCATAAGTGCGTCCGCTTGAATACAGCTTACATCGACATAGTCGTTCGATCTTACGTTTTGTTCACTTAATGACGAGCCTCCCGTATTCGACGCCAGGCCGAGATACAACTTGCCGGCCTTCAGCGAGGAGGAACAGGCAACCTCCTCGATCTCGACGTTGGTGAGGCCGGACCGGTCAGCAAACCGGCGAATCTGCTTTGCCATCGACGGGTTGGGCTCAATCGCAAGCACCTTGCCGGTGGGACCGACGCACTTCGCGGCAAGCAGGGTGAAATACCCGGCGTTGGCACCTATATCGAGGAAAGTATCGCCTGTCTTGAGAACAGTAGTGAGACATTGTGTAGCGGCAGGGTCCCAGACACCACTCTCAAGAATGGTCTCTTGAATAACATCTCGAACGTCCAACTGCATCCAAAGGCCCTCCTGAAACTCAAACCATGTGGGTCCCAACAGGCCCGTATTGGTGAGACGCGCCAGGACTCGATTGGGCAAGCGAGAACCCCAATTGAGGGGCCATAATCGATCCCATAACCGGATTATGTAAACTTCGAGGCCTGGCGGGAGTGAAAAGGGCGGATCTTTCCTCTTCACTTTGGACCTTCGCTTGCGGAAAACGCTGATCCGCGCTTTCCCGCCATCCGTCGCAGGACATACTTATACCACTGGCTACGCATTGCGCCGTACTGGCGAGGAAATGCATCCTCCAGAATTCGCTTCAAATCGCTAAAAGAGGATTCTGGGGACATGGCTTTCTGTCCTTTCCTTCTCCGAATTATTACATCGCGGCGGAAATACGTGAACTTGCATTGAAGGTCTTGCTTTTCCCTTGTCTGTCGAGCTCTTTCGGACGTAGGCCGCACTTTATTAAGCCCCGCGATGGTCGTGAAGACCTGGGGCTTCCCCTTCCAATCGAAGGACCGTCTCTACAACGACTACATCTGTCGCTTGCTTACCGCACAGCCCGACGAACGGAAAACTTATTGTGACGCTTTCCGAACGATCAGAGGGGCTTAACTGCTTGTATTACGAATTGTGGAGATATCTCCGACCGAATTTCGTTAAACCCTGCCGAGACCAGACAACGCGTAATCCGGCCCTTCGTCTGGAAAGATTCGCAGCGCGCGCGCTTTAGCGGAAACCTGAATAGGCGGCCGGTAAGATGAAAATACAAACCGTTGAGCAGAATATAACAGCGGAATAGAGTGTTGCGAAGATTTCTGTGTCGCAATGCGTGGAGGAGTTCTGATGCGGTCATAGTCCAGGGATGCAAAGAAATTCGGAGAGACCCGCCGGGGCACAGCACACGAAAAACCTCCTTTACGACGACCGGAATGAACATGTACGGCAGCGCAACACCGGATCCGACATGCGAAATCGAAGAGTCTCTGAAGGGAAGCTGCTCTCCACGCGCGCAGACCACCAGCCCCCTTCCATCCTCTACGGCGGCCCTTATTGACATCTGCATAAATAATGCAATAGCATGTCCTTCAGGAGGGAACCTGTATGCCCCGACTGAAGGGAAGTGCCGATCTGCTCGAGGACCGTCGCCGACGAGCCTTGGCGTTGTGGGACACCG
>JAJYJL010000137.1 GCA_021789565.1 Acidobacteriota bacterium | reverse complement strand
TGAACGTCATCGATGGTGGGGGAGCACTGGAAGTGCAGGCGGCCCAGGCTTTCGTGGATGTCGTGGAAGAAATTGGCCCCTGTGGAAACCACGCAGTCCACCAGGCGCTGCTTAATCATATAAGCCACCAGCCGCCGCATGCCGCCCGGAATCATCGCTCCGGAAAGCCCCATCATGATGGTGACCCGGTCACCCAGCATGCGCTTCCAGATGTGGAATGCCGTGCCCAGGCTTCGCCCCTGGAAAGAGATGCCCTGCATCTTCTCCAAAACAGAAGCAGCGTTCTTTTTCCGGTCGATCTCAAAAGGACGAGTTGGGACCGTCAAGATCTCGTGTTTACGCATTCCATAGCTCCTGATAATTTTTTAATGCGGGGCTCGGAGGGAATACTGCGAGGACCGTGATTGAACCCCTGACCCGTACCCTGAAACGCCCTCGCAGGCGTCAATCTTCAAAACCCAGCAAAACCGCCGCGGCCAGGACCGTCGTCCAGAGGCCCCGCTTGTCACCGATTGCCGACTGCGTGATCTCCGAGGTTCGCACAATCTTGTTTGAGATGCGGTAGATTTCCTTCTTTTCGTCCCAGCTCTGGTCGGGATCAAACTCCACTCCCAGGGTGGTGGCCAGCATCTCGGCGGCCAGTTCCTCGGCGTACTCTCCGGCCACCTGTTCCGTTTGTCCGAAGGAATGATGTTCTGAGAGGTAGCCGTAGGTGTTGCGGTCTGCAGGCATCGCCACGCCGACAGAGGCTGCAATCAGCCGGTGAGGTTCGCGCGTGGAATTTTCACTGATCACGACAAACGTTACCTGGCCGGGCTCCAATTCCTTCACTCCCTCAGCGCGGTGAACCATTTTGCAGCGAGGGGGGAAAATACTGGAAACCCGCACCAGGTTGCAGGCTGCAATCCCCGCGTTCCGAAGTGCCAGCTCAAAGCTTGTCAGCTTTTCCCGGTGCTTCCCGACTCCCTTGGTCAGAAACATTCTTTTTGGTACAAACATCCTAACGCCTCGCTGGCTTCCAGCTCGTTTTCCGCCGCGCAATCGAACGCGTTCGGATAGCAGGAAGCCACTTCTCAACTTCTCTCAGTCGCAAGCTTCTGAACGTAACAAAAAGCGAAGAAAAGTGTCAACGGATTTCTGGGCGTGGGGCCGAAGCTCCGAATATTTGGCCCTGTCTGTTTCGAGGGGATGCCCGAAGAATGCCATGCTCGCCGGACCTTACTGGCCCTGGGATGGCAAAGGCTTGATGGTGGAGTCCACCAGGCCGATCTCGACCCGGCGATTAATGGCGCGGGCTTTGGGAGAATCCCCGGGCACCAGGGGATCGGCTTCCCCAAAACCCTTGGTGGTCATGATGTTCGGATTCAGCCCGTTGTTCACCAGGTAGTCGTAGACCGACTTGGCGCGCCGTTCCGAGAGTTTCTGGTTGTATTCTTTGGTACCGATGTCGTCCGTGTAGCCGTATACGTAGATCTGATACCCCTTCAGTGTCGACAAGATGCCCGCAATGCGGCTCAGGACTTCCTTATCCTCGGGCCGCAGAGTCGACTTGTCAAAAGCGAACCTGATGGACTTGCTTCCCAGAGTCATCACCAGTCCCATGGCGGTCCGGCGCGTGGAAGCAATCTGGCCCAGGGCCTGTTGCAGGCGGTCCAGTTCGGCCTCGCGCTGCTTGCGGTACTGATTCGCCTTGGCCTCAGCATCTTCCGCCTGCTCTTGAGCCGTCTTGGCCTCTTGCTGGGCCTGCTGCGCCTGTTGCTGGGCCTGGCTCTTCTGCTTTTCCGCCTGGTCCCTCTGGCTGGCGGCCTTCTGGGCGCTCTGTTCGGCCTGGGAAGCCCGGCCGAGCGCAGACTCCGCCTTCGAGGAAGCCACGTCGGCTTTCATATTGGATTCCTGAACCTGCGTCCGGAGTTGAGATACTTCGCGGTTAACACGGTCCAGCCGCGCCAGCAACACGTAAAAAAGGACCCCGACCACGACAATCGCGAGCCCCGCGAACCACATCAACCCCGATCTCGAGGGCCGTCGGGGACCGGCTGGGCCGCCTTCCGGCGCGGATTTAGGCTTCTCGCCCGAAAGTAGATTCATGTTCCCTTCCTTTGGGTAATTTTATCGCAGCCTCTCCCACGTATCCACCCTTGCGGCGAATCCCCCAGGCATTGGGACACCACTCAGCCTGCTCTTGTGGCAAGGCACAAGCACAGGCTTCACAAATTCAGTTGCAATGGCAAAACAGCTTCTCAGGGAACGAGGTCATGCAGCGTGATAAAGGAAGAGCCTTCACAGAAGACCGGCCCCGGGTGCAGACTCCTCCCGCTGCACCCGGAGCCTTGTTCGTCTTGCTTACTCACCGCCTCCTGACAGTTCTTTGACGATCCCGCTGACAAAAGACTTCGCGTCGCCAAAAAGCATCAGGGTGTTGTCCAGGTAAAACAGGGGGTTGTCAATGCCCGCAAAGCCGGGATTCAGGCTCCGCTTGATCACCATCACGGTCCGGGCATTATTCACTTCGATGATGGGCATACCGTAGATGGGGCTGCTCTGATCGGTCTTGGCGGCCGGGTTGACCACGTCATTGGCGCCAATAATCAATACCACATCGGTCTGTGCCATTTCACCGTTGGCGTCGTCCATTTCGATCAGCTTGTCATAAGGAACGTCAGCCTCGGCAAGGAGGACGTTCATGTGGCCCGGCATGCGCCCGGCAACCGGATGGATGCCAAACTTCACGTCAATGCCCTTCTTGGTGAGCACGTCGAACATCTCCCGAACTTTGTGCTGCGCCTGGGCGACAGCCATGCCGTACCCGGGAACAACCAGGACGGTGTTGGAGGCGGTAAGGATGGCGGCAGCCTCCTCGGGCGTGGCGCTGTGGACAGTCCGCTCCTCCTGCTCGCCCTTGGCCGCGACCTGGAGCTGGCCGAAGGCGCCGAACAGGACGTTGGTAAACGACCGGTTCATGGCCTTGCACATGACCACCGCCAGGATGAAGCCGGAAGAACCATCCAGCGCGCCGGCCACCACCAGCACCTTGGAGTTGAGCACAAAGCCCAGCAGGGCTGCGGTGAGACCGACGTAGGAGTTCAACAGCGCGATCACGGTCGGCATGTCGGCCCCCCCGATGGGCGTCACCAGCATCACGCCGAAGAGCAGCGAGATGATGACCATGGCCGGGAAAAGAAAGGGAACCACGGGGTTGAAAATCAGAATCAGAGCTGACAAAACAGCGGCGGCCAGGACCGTGAAACTTACGTAATTCTGGCCCTTGTAAACAATGGGCCGCTGGGGCAGCCATTCCTGCAGCTTGCCGGCCGCGATCAAGCTGCCCGTAAAGCTGAGCGCGCCGATGATCACTTCCATTGAGATTTCCGTCATCTCGAACTTGTTGATGTGCGGGATGCGCAAATAATACTCGGAAATCCCGATCAGGGCCGCGGCCAGGGCCCCAAATGCGTGGCTCATGGCGGTCCGCTGGGGCACGGCCGTCATGTGGACCAGGCCGAGCGGAATACCGATGATGACACCCACCAGCAGCGCAATCAGGATCCACTTGAACTGGACCAGTTCGGGGTTAAAGAAGGTGGTTACCACGGCCATCCCCGCACCGATCTCACCGACCAGTACCCCGCGGCGGGCCGTGGCCGGCGAGCTCAGCCACTTCAGCGACAGGATGAAGAAAGCGATGGCGATGATGTACGAGAAGTCGGTCAGGTACTGCACGGACGTCGGATTCAATATGGTTATGTTCATTGTTTTTTACGCCCACTCAGTTTGAACATTCGCAGCATGCGGTCCGTGATCAGGAAACCGCCGACCATGTTGCTGAAGGCGGCGGCAACCGCAATCGCCCCGAGAATCTCGGAAAGCCGGGTCCCCGCACGCCCGGCAATGATGATAGCGGCGACCACCACGATGGCGTCCAGAGCGTTGGTCAACGCCATCAACGGCGTGTGCAGAAGCGGCGAAACCCGGCGAATCACTTCAAATCCCAGGAAGCCCGCCAGCACAAAAACATACAAGTTTGAGATAAATCCTTCTGGCACCGTACCCTCCTTTAACTAAGCGTTGGGTGTTGCAAACCGCGGAGGCGCCTTTCGGCATCTGCCCCGCGGCCCGCGAATTCCCCTAAGCATTCTTCTGCGCGCTCTGACCCGGCAGAGAGAAAAATTCCCGCACGCGGCCATGGACAATTTCACCGCCCCGCGTGATCAGCGTCTCGCGCGTAATCTCGTCCTGCAGATTCAACTCCGGCTTCCCCTCCTTAAACAGGTGGGTCAGAAACGTGCTGATGTTCCGCGCATACATCTGGCTGGCGTGGTAAGGGACCGCGCTGGCCAGGTTGATGGTGCCCACAATGCTGACATTGTGCTTCACCACAATCTTGCTGGGCTCGGTCAGTTCGCAGTTGCCGCCGCGCTCAGAGGCCAGGTCCACAATCACCGAACCCGGCGCCATACTCTTCACCATCTCTCCCGTCACCAGCAGGGGCGGCTTCTTGCCGGGAATCACCGCCGTGGTGATCACGATGTCACTTTCCGCCACCACCCTTCCCAGCAGCTCGCGCTGGCGCTGGTAGAAATTCTCATCCTGAGCCGTGGCGTAGCCGCGGGCGTCCTGGGCATCCTTGGCCTCAATGGGCAGCTCGACAAAACGGCCGCCGAGACTCTGCACCTGCTCCTTCACCGCGGGCCGCACGTCGTAGGCCGAAGCCACCGCGCCCAGCCGCCGGGAGGTGGCGATGGCCTGAAGCCCCGCAACACCCGCACCGATGATGAAGATGCGAGCGGGAGTGATGGTCCCCGCCGCCGTGGTCAGCATGGGGCACAGCCGGGGCAGAGTGTCAGCGGCAAGCAGCACCGCTTTGTAGCCGCAGATGGTGGACATCGACGACAGGGCGTCCATGCTCTGCGCGCGGGTGATTCGGGGCATGAACTCCACGCTGAAGGACGACACGCCTTTCGAGGCGATATCCTTTAACGTCTCAACCGCTCCCAGCGGGCGCAGAAAGCCCACCAGAAACTGGCCATCCCGATAGAGCGCTACATCTTCTTTCCCCGTCCTGTCGTTGGAACCATAGCAGAGGACCTGCACAACAATGTCGGCGGTCTTGAAGATCTCCTCGCGGCTACCCAGCACCCTGGCGCCCTTTCCCGCGTACTCATTGTCCAGATATCCCGCGCTGACACCCGCACCGGCTTCAATGGCAACTTCGAACCCGGCTTTCGTCAATGAAGGAACAACGGCGGGCACCATGCCCACCCGCCTCTCTCCAGGAAAGCTCTCCTTGGGAATACCTATGATCATGACAACTCCTCTCCTTTTCCCTTTCCCAGCTCCCGTCAGGTTCAGATCCGACCTGCCATCAGGAAATCCCTGTCGGTCCATTTGGTGATTTCGCTGAATGGCCCAGGGGACAGATTCTCTACTTTTTTCGTCTTCAATGGTGTGATGGGCGTCACATTGGTACGTGATAATTCACACACATCATTCTGTTTCCGCTTCCCTCACTTTGCCCGGAGCGTTCGGCAAGCCCCTTATTTCATCACAAAAAGGTCACAAGCAAAAGATATTGCCCTAAATCGCAGAATGGCCGCCACACCTACCCTTCCACGACGGGCCGCATGTATCTTCAATAATTGATTGACTTCGCGGCTCCGGGCAGAATAGATTGCTTGGGATCCGATGATGTCGAAAGCAAACCATCTCTCGGCGATTCGCCTGCACTGGGTGCAGGTGCCGTTGCACGAACCGTTTATAATCTCGAACGGCGAAGTGTCCGTCAAAGACGCTATCCTGGTGGAAATACAAGGAGCCTCCGGAAGCACCGGCTGGGGAGAAGCCTCGCCCATGGGCGGCGCATTCTATTCCGCCGAAACGCCGGACTCAACCTGGGAATTCCTGCGCAACAAGGCCGTTCCGGGTTTGCTGACGCAGCCGATTCCCGAAGCCAGGTGCTGCTGCGAGTGGCTCACCCAGTTCCCCGGCGAGCCCTTTGCCAAGGCGGGGGTGGAAGGAGCAGTCTGGGATTTTTGGGCCAACCAGGCTTCCACGCCCCTCTACCAGGTGCTGGGCGGCAGCAGGAGGCCGATCCCTTCCGGCGCCGCCATCGGGCTGATGCCCTCACTCGACCAACTGCTCGCTCGCGTGGATACCTTTCTGCGCCACGGTTATCGCCGCATCAAGATCAAGATCATGCCAGGGCACGACGTGGAACTGGTGCGGGCCGTTCGCAAGCGCTTTGGAAACATTCCCCTGATGGTGGACGCCAACGCGGCCTATCGCATCGAGGATGCCCGCATTTTTGAAGAATTGGACGGCCATGGCCTGATGATGATTGAGCAGCCTCTGGGACGCAAGGCGCTGGCCGAACATGCGGAACTTCAGCGCCGACTGCAAACGCCCATCTGCATTGACGAATCCGCTGAAGACCTGGAATCGCTTGCTACGGCCATCCGCCTGGGGAGCGCAAAAATCATCAACATCAAAGTGCAGCGCATGGGAGGATTGGCTCCCGCAAAGCAGGCGCATGACGCGGCGCAGGCGGCCGGAATTCCCTGCTGGATGGGAACCATGCCGGAACTCGGGGTGGCGTCAGCGCAGGCGTTGCACTTGGCGACGCTCGAAAATTTCAGATTCCCCACGGACGTTGAAGCTTCTGCACGCTGGTTCAAGGATGATATCATTATGCCTCCCATTGAAATCTCGGAAGAAGGTTTCATCCATCTGCCCGAGGGACCGGGCATGGGCTACAAGGTCGACATGGATAAAGTCGAGCGATACCGTATCCGCTTTGAGGAGTTCCAGCCATGACGCCGCTGACGGCTGAAGAATGCGGCCGCCGCCTCTGGCATGGCCTCGTCCCCGCGGCTCCCGTGCCGATGACCTCCAACGGCCGGATCGATTCCGCCGCCCAGGAAAAATACATTGCTTACATGCGGCAACAGCCCATAGCGGGCGTCGCCTTGTGGGCCCACACGGGCCGCGGATTGCACCTGAGCCGCGAGCAGCGCCTTCAGGTCCTCCACGCCTGGGCGCAGGGGCTCGGCCCTGACAAGTTGATTATTGCCGGCGTCGGAGGCCCTCACGCGGGGGCCGCCTCGTTCGAGGCCTACGTCGATTCTGCGCTCGAAATGGCTAACGACGCCCTCGAACACGGCGCCCATGCCTTTCTCGCTTATGCGCCCTCGCCGCTTCGCAAGATCGCCGCGGAGGGCGAACTCGACAAACTGGTGGTTGACTATCACTGGAAGCTGGCCTCGCTCCACGCGCCCCTGATTTTGTTTTACCTGTATGAGGCCGCGGGCGGGATTTCGTATTCTCCGGGGCTTCTTCGCAGACTCTTTGCGTTGCCGGAGGTGGTAGGCATCAAGCTCGCCACGCTCGACAGTGTGATGACCTACCAGAGCGTGGCCAACCTGCTGGCCGAAGAGTATCCCGAGAAGGTCCTGATCACCGGCGAGGACCGCTTCCTTGGTTACAGCCTGATGGCTGGCGCTCAGGCGGCCCTGATCGGCATGGGCGCAGCCTGCACCGAACTGCAATACAACATGATGGACGCCTATTTCCGGGGACATGCCGTGGAATTTCTTGACCTTTCCGGCGCGGTTGACCGGCTGTCTCAGGTGCTGTTCATTCCGCCCATGGAGGGCTACATCCGCAGAATGCTCTGGACGCTGGTCCATCTGGGCGTAATCGGGCGAGAGTCCACGCACGATCCCTGGGGGCCTGAGCTGCCGGAGAGCGAATTCATGAAAATCGGGGAAACGCTCGCAGCCATCGGCGAATTGGATAATCAAAAAGGCGCAAAGGATTGAATTGTTCATGGAGGAATATTTCCCGCCGCGAGTCCGGCTTCGCGGCAAGCCGCAACTCAGCCAGCAGGATTCCGCTCACCTTCAAAAAGATTTTGACAATTTCCGGGACGGCCTTCCCCGGCCGATCGAGTCCCGAGTCCTTTCCACTTACGGCATCGACCTCAAAAGCGAATACGGCGGCCTGCCCGTCAAGAACCCTTTCGGCAAGGCTTCCGGACAGCTCTCGCTGGCTGCTCACCAGGTGGAAAAGGATGCCGGCGCGGGCCTCGGTTTTGTCATCCTCAAAACCGTCATCGCCCAGGACAGCCACGGCGAGCAGAGCATGTGGGAGTGGGCCATCCCCGAAACGCGGATGACCGTGGAACGCATCCGCGGGCGCGGCGGCGAAGAAGGCTGGACGGTCACCTGGAAGGGCCGCGGATGGTATAACACCCTGGAGGCCTACCGGGATTTCTTCGACCAGGCGCTCACCATCGGCGCCGGGTCCGATATGCTGATCGTTCCTTCCGTCAAGTATCACCTGCCCACGCCCCAGGAAGACTTCTGGAAAGAGGATGAGTACCTTTTCACTACCAACCTTCTGCTGGAGCCGTGGAAGAAGCACCGGCCTCAACTTGCCATGCCGGTCGAAAAGGATTTCAGCCCCACGCTGGCAGGCTCGGGGCGCGCAGCGCAGCAGGCAAAAATCCTGGAGTGGCTTGCGAAGGTCCCGGCCCTGATCCACGCGGTCGATCCCGGAAAAATTCGCGTTGGCCTCAAGATGTTCAATGCGCTTTTTGAGGACGATTTCCAGCTTCGTATGCTCGATGCCGTCCACAAAGCCTCGGGCGAAAATCAGGCGGATTTTCTGATCTATGCCAACCGGCTTTTCGATCCGCAGAAACAGTATCTGGACAAAGTAGGCGTCGCTTACGGCGGCCCGGACCTGAGTGACCGCAACCTGAGCGTGCTGGAAAAATTTTTGGCGGCACGGTCTGCGTCGGTCAATAAGACAGAAATTCTGCCCGTCAGCGCCACCGGCGACATCCATTCCGGCCGCATCTCCGCGGAATACCTGCTGCGCGGCTGCTCCACTTTCCAGATGCACACCGTTTTCCAGTTGCCGGACAGCGAATACTTTATGAACACAGGTGGCAAGCCGGAGAAGGCCCTGCACCTGCTGCTGTTCCACCCCGAAGAGGGTCTGATTGCCTGGCTGCTTCACTTGCGCGCAAAGTTCGGGTGGAAGAGCGGCATGTGCGTCAGTGAAATGGCGGAGTGGTGCCGCGACCACTGGCCCGATGTGGATGCGGAATTTGCCGGCGACCGTTGCTAGCATAGTTTGTACGGGTTTCTTCTCTGTGACCCTCTGTGCCATGCAAGTTTTCGCACAGCTTACAAAAAGAGTCTCCGTGCTCTTTGTGTGAAAAGGTTTTGGGCCCGCAAATCGGCAAACGATCACAGAGCACAGGGCATCGTCACAACGAAGGGAAAACCAATGCGCATCTTTTATGGCTGGTGGGTTGTTGCCGCGGCTTTCATGAACCTGTTTCTCACAGTGGGAGTCGTCTTTTACGGCCTGCCCGTCTTCTATCCCGAGCTGGTGAAGAACCTGGGGTTCAACCGCAGCCAGGTGACGGAAGGCATTCTGATCGGATTTGTGATCGTGGCTCCCTTTGTGGGTTACCTCGGTTCGCTGATTGACCGGCGCGGCGCGCGCTCCGTCATCCGTTTTGGTCTGGTGTTTGTAGGCGTGCCGCTCATCCTGATGGGATGGATGACGCACCTGTGGCAGTACTACCTCCTTTCCATCGCGGAAGTTTTCGGATACATCCTCACCGGACCCATTCCCAACCAGGTGCTCATCGCACGCTGGTTCCGCGCGGCGCGCGGGCGCGCCATGGGCTATGCCTACCTGGGTCTGGGCGTGGGCGGCGCGGTTTCGCCCATCCTCGTCCACTTCCTCATCTCGCATTACGGCTGGCGGCGGGCCTTTGAGGTGGTGGGAATCCTCATCCTCGTCGTGCTCCTTCCCATCGCCCAGTGGGTCACGCGGTCTGCTCCGGCGGACATGGGCCTTGCTCCTGACGGCGTGGAAGCTCCCGCGGCCCAACTGCCCGCACCGGCGGTGGTGTTTGACCTTCGCCGCGTGGCGCGTTCCGCCAATTTCTGGTTGATTCTCATCGGCAGCTCACTGGTGATCGGGGCCATCGGCACAGTCATCCAGCAATTCGTGCTCTTCCTGCAGGACCAGAAATACACTCTGGGCCAGGCTTCTGTAATCTCCAGCGGCCTGCTTTTTGCGGGCCTCGCGGGGCGGGTGATTGTCGGCTACCTGGCAGACCGCTTCCAGAAAAAGAACGTGATGGCCGCTTTTTACCTGGTCCTGGCGCTGGCCATTCCGCTGCTGTTCTTTGCCCGCTTTCCCGTGGCCGCCTGGTCGTTTGCCATCGTTTTTGGGTTTGCCATGGGCGCCGACTACATGCTGATTCCTCTGGTGACGGCGGAATGCTTTGGCCTGGCCACGCTCGGCAAGCTGCTGGCCGTTATCATCATGGCCAATTCGCTGGGACAGTGGATCGGGCCGTGGGTGGCGGGATTGATTTTTGACGCCACGCACAGTTACAACATCGCATGGGCGGCCGTCACCATCGGCGGCGTGATCGGCGCTTTTCTCATCTATTCCATCAACGTCAGCCGCGAACAAAACGGCGTCGCCTCGGCATAGCGGCAGGTCCGGATGTGGCGGCGGCTTTACGCCGCCATAAGGCGAAATCAATTCGCCGCTACCTCAAATTGTCCCCGCCGTCCCTGTTTTTGGGTGGGCGACATAAAACTGAACCGCTTTATCCGGCCCGGCTCCCGATATGAGCGCGGCCCGCTAACGCCCTAGCCTCCAGGAAAGCTCCGGTTCGTTTCCGGTTCGTTTTTTCGCTGCCCTTTATTTTCAACAAGATCGGTAGGTTCGTTTTTAGCTTCGTTTTTTGCACAGTTACGTGTTTTCAACAACTTCTCCGCTTCGTTTTTAGGTTCGTTTCGGTTCGTTTTTTGGAACCGATCCTGTGTTTTCAATAACTTCTCCGGTTCGTTTTTAAAAAAACGTGTTTTTTTGTCCCACAATTGTAATGCCAAACTTTACGACCTATTGTTTTCAATGGATTAAGGCAAAATTAAAAGTCTACCCAGACTGCTTAATTCTACCGCCGCCGCCCATCCCGTACCAGCCAAGAGGCTATCATACTAGCCGACGTTTGTCAAGAAAAATCGCGCGCGGGAAGGCCGGGTAGCCGCGACAGCGGTAGATC
>JAJYJL010000136.1:4722-11185 GCA_021789565.1 Acidobacteriota bacterium | reverse complement strand
CCGATCTGATAATTTGCAAGACCGTCTGAGATGAAAGCTGAAATTGTATCTCGGCGATTTCGGTGCCAGTCGGCCCGCCATACCTTTCCAGTTCGGGCTCATACGGAAGGAATTGCAGCGAGTTATTGGGGAGCAATTGTTCGCTCGGCTGGATCGTATGGACTGGAACGTCTTTGCGCTTGGAAGGATATTCCCGGAAATACGTACAGAAGAATGATTCCAATTGAGGCTTCAATATCCGTTCGATGATAGCTGTCTGTCCTTTGAGGCGCAGCCGTATGTGTGGACCACGTTCCCAATAACGGATGAAGAAAAACTGGTTGACCAGTCCTCTTGCACGTGTGTCTGCTACAAAAGGCATTAGTGCATTGGTCAAAAGATCTTCCAAGGGCTCACCATAGTACAGGTAAACTGAGAGCCAACTTAGAGAATCACACATAGTACCTTCCTTTTACGCGGAGTACCATTCAATTAGGAACTCTGTTGCGCAGCGTCGGTTGTCGATCTGCAAAAGCTGGTTTGAGGAAGGGAGCATTTCCACAATTATTAATTTCGTTGCCGCCTTCTTAGCCAGTGTGTCAAACAAATTGACTAGAAGAGGGTTTCGAAACGAAATGTACTGCGGTTTGCGGTCATCCGGATTGATAGATTTGGTTGGATCAAGACCTGTGTCTTCCATCTCGGCGATTGTCGCAACATAAGCGAATACTTCTTCCGGTATACTCTGTTCAATGCGCCACTGGTTTATTCTGACGAAGTACGACCAATCACTCTCCGCGCCACCCTTGATCGGTATGAATGTTTTGGGAAAATGCCATGCCTTCCTTTGCAGAACAATTATGTTCTCGTACACGATGCGTGGGATGATTCTGGGAAGGTTCTCAGAGTTGTCTTTGTACTCTGGGAAACCAGTGAGAGCATCGATAAGTTTGTTCCAAGTCGGAACCTTCGCCAATGTGAACTGTTCCAGGAGCTGATAGAGCTGTGAACGGGCTCCCAGTGCCTGAAGTCCAATGTCAAATATGTATACGCGGTTTCCGGATGGTAGGTGGATCAGTTGCAGCTGGTTCCCGGAGGGCGTAACCGATATGTGCAACTCGGTCGCAGGTACTTGTTGGTTTGGGGGTAGGCTGTTTTGACCACCTGGGACGCGGGTCTCAAGTCTAAAGAGTGTAGGATGCATATTGGCATTGAATACGGAGGAGTCGCAACCTTCGACGAAAAGCTCATTGTGATTCATTGAGTCAATCCATTCACGTAATTCTGTCGTGACCGTGGGGTCAAACAGATAGAGAAAGCGACTCATCATTTTCCCAAAACCTGGAAAATGACCGTTGAAAACGCCTATTAGTCGATCTGATCCGTCCGCTTGCTGCTCCTTGTAGAATTGCATGAAAACGTCATGAGACGACCTACGGTCATTTGTTGCTGCGCAAGATAACAGTTCATTGGTCATCTCGAAATGTTCACGTTTCAGACGTATCTCCTCGCACTGAATCTCAGAGTTACGCGACTTTACAATCGCAGTCAGTTGCTGCAGCCATCTCCGGTTTCGTTGTTCCCTTTCAACAATCCTTGGGTTGAGGTTGGATCGATCACAGAGCTTGCTGATCTGTTCGGAGATGTCATCATGACCTACCCCTAGTGAGCATTTGGCTCTCGCATGGCGTTCTTGTCTTAATCTCTCAGTTTCCGGTTTCTTGAAATCGCGATAATAATCCTCGTAAAAAGTCAGCAGATCAACCGAAGCAGTTGTTCCATACTTCCGAAGAAAATAGGCCAACATCTCGTCGTGCGCGTCTTGGTGATATTCGAATCTCATTGCCTCTTGGAATAAGTCATTCAAAGCGACTACTATCTGCTCGAGCTGCAAAGGATCAATCTCTGGAGCATGACGTGTTCTGGTATCTTCAAAGAGAATTCTCTCGGGGGTGAAATAGAATCGGGTCTCAGTCTTACGCGTAAACACCTCAGTCTTGGGACTCGGCGCCAACCTGGTGTCTTGATCCATCTCCGCGCCATGACTTTCTTCCGAGGCGCATTCCTTATGAACCAATGCTGGCTCTGTAGCGTCGCGAAGTCTAGAGCAGATCTCCTTCAGCCGACTATACACTTCCTCTAGTATTTGCGCACGAAGTTGGATACCTGCCACACTGTACCGATCGGCCATACAGCGGATATCGTTGAGCAAGGCAACAACGTCGTGAAGCTCTGTGGAATCAGAATCGATTTGGCGAAGCCTTTCGGTCAATCTTATGTCCCAATCAGGGTTCAGCGCGGAAACACCAACATCAATCTCCAAGAAACCAAGTTCGATTAATCGGTTGAGGTAAGCCTGGAGTTCTTGACGCGATGCGCTTACACAGTCGTCTTGAGCCAAGATCTCAACCAAGTCGCGATAGGTTACTCCTTCTCCTTTTGCTGACATTAACTGAATTAGAAGTTCCAAGACCGGGTTGGCAGCTAGATGCTGAAATGATTCCACATTATTAACATTGACAAGGTAGACGTAACAGTCCCGCTTCTTCGATAGGCTTGGGTTGGGACGCAAGAGAAAGGTCCCAGATATACTGGGGTGTTTTGCCAATAAACCGGTAAGATATTGTCCGATGGCATTATTGAGCCGAATTCGGCTCTCAAGATGCCAGGGGCTGAGATCATGTTGTTGAACATTCGATGGGTCCTCATTCAGACTGAGGTGGATCGTATCTCTGAGGTTCATTATGGAAAGCGGGGTAAACGTACTGAATGGAGAGGTCTTGGCGTACATTCGCGACACGTATTTCAATATGTTTCTTTCTGTCTGTGGGTCGGGCTTCCGAGAGGCGTGCGAAGCATTTCTCACATATCTTGGTATTGCGTTTGTCAACAGATTATGGCTCGATAGCAGAAGGCCTTTCTGCAAAGCATCGTCTTTGGCTAGTTCACAGAGATTCGTTCTGGCACGCGCGATTTCGTGGGAGTGTGCAGCACCTCCTTCCTCCATCAAGATGTGAACGCGATCTTGTGTTCGAAGATAATTCTGCAGATCGTGAATCACGTCGTCAGGTAGGATTGCAGAGAGTGCTGAAATTCTGTCCGGCAGAATGTACCTCTTGTTGAATATGTCGCGTCTTAGACCCAGGAGAGACATTCTCGTCCTGACATGGGCTGTAGAGCCAATCACTTCAAACAGCCTCTCGCTCAGCGTATTGCTTAGTGCGTTGAGTTCTCGGGAACTTTCGTAGATCCTGTTTGAATACTCCATCGACGTGTCGGAATTGAGCAATTCCAATCTGTCGAATGGTCCACCGCCGATCCGAACAATCAGATAGGGGAACACTCTCATCATAACCATTCAGATAACCCTTCCAGCCAGACGATGGGATTCATCAATCACGGGCACAAACCCGCCAACTCATGGCTGGATCAACAGTTCGCTGGTTACATCGCAGAAGACATCGTCAACACAAACATCCCGCGAGGAAGTACTTGGCAGTCCCTTCCCGCAAACAAGTGAAATGTTTCCAAGAATCTCGGCCGACAGACCAGGATGAAGGACAATGTTGCCCACCCCGTCGTTTATGTACTGCTCGGTGACGAAACCGTGAGGTTGGCCATCGTGTGAGATAGGTCAGCTTGGCCCCCTTTCACTGGCTCTCGGCTGCCAGCCGGTAGAACCTCTCCCGATGTCTTGTACAAGCTAAGGTACGAAAGCAACCCATTTGAGAGCGCATACTCGCCTCGCATAAACTTGCAGGTTTCTCAATGCGAGTACAGCACTATCGCCGCGAGCAGAGTGGGTGATTGCAGACAATCAAGACGCTCGACTATGGATGAATCGTTGATAACCGCAGGAGGCAACTACGGGCTGGGCGTCCGCATGGACCAAGGTCTTTCCCGAATCATGATTCGTTATTGGATGACTCTAGAGTTCCGACACATTGGGACTAACAACCATCCTCAAATTGATCTAGATTTGCCCAAGGTGTCCTGCCGTCCGAGTGTCGTCTTCCTTGCGGAAGCTTGAGACTGGCTCCAGCAACAAGAGTACACCCTCATTCGTGTTGTGGGCGTCAGAACGCAACCAGCCTTTCAAGAACTGTGCTCTACTATAACTGATTTTCCCGAGCGCCGGGTCTGCGACGTGGACATCTCGGCGCCCGATCCTGTAAATCACCACGAAGTGAATTCCATACCAATGCGCAATCGCTGGTAAGGGCATATGGCCTAAATTCTCATACGACACGCGAACCGCTAGTGAGCGCATTCCGATTTGCGAAGCTGCGCGTCCGAGTCGAAAGATCGATGTCCCGTTTGATTTCAATGAGCACAATTCGCGCAAGTACTCCATGGAGCATGGTTTTCCATAGTACTCCGCAATGATGCGAAGGCAGGCTGGCCCACATTCTGTCGGGTCAGTCTGCTTATGAAAGGGGAAAAAGCCTTCTGGTCTTTCCATCTTCGCATTGTACATATCGGCCTCATTATGCTGAGCGAGGGAATGCCTGTTTTGACTGGATCATATCAAAGGTGGCGCAAGTTCAGCTATCAGTAATGAGGTCTTCGGGCATTCTCTATTTTTCGGTAAGTAGATCCCCATTCTGATATCCGACATGCGAATATATGTATACGACTTGACATAGTGAATGTTGTAATAACGGCCTTGCCTCTGCTGGAGCACACGGCCAACCTACGTGTCCTCCGCGAGCTCCAGATCTGTACAACCTCGGAACAATCCTACGGAAGTTCACACATAACTTCAGACAGATTTGCTTGACGTCGCGATTGAGCCTCTCTTGTTCACCAACCGATGCGATATGTGACCGCCAAGTCCGGCCCGATACAAGAGAACCTGATTCAGCTGCCTGCCGCGTCACCCGATTGTACTGGTGGTAAATGAGACTGGCAACTGTTGCGCTCATTTGTGTGCGCGAATAAGTTAGTCAGGCGGAACGACTCACCCTGCCAAAGTCAATTGACTACGTAACCCTATTTGGATGGCATAGTCTTTGCGATAACAAACTTTCGAGTGCTCCTCTAGCGAAATGACGCAGTAAACGTTCGCCTGAATACATTTTGATCACTACGCTAGTCCGCACCCTTGTGCGTATATCACCGTGCTTTCGGGTAACTAGAGGTGTACATATGCAAGCGCACCCATTCTGCTCCTGCTATACGAACGCAAGGTAAGCCAGGCAGCCCGTGCTACTCAGAACAATTCGTGTTCTCGCGTCCTGGTCGTGAAAACGGTTCACCTGCAGTGGGTCGCCGAACAACCACCCTCGCAAGTGCAGTACCCATTGGTACAGCCATTGGAATACTGAGGTGTGGTAGGGCACCACTCTGGGCAAGCAAATGTCGCTTCAGTGGCGCCCCGCAAGCGCATCTGTTCGTCGTCACTCAAATTCGTGACGAAGCTTTGAACCTTGAGTTCATCAAGGGTCAGTTTTCTATTCTTTTCCATTTGACCTCCTTCTGATCTAGAGTTCCTGAACCGGAAAAGAACACTCCTTGTCACTGAGCAAATGCCGACACTCCTTAAAGACAGACGGCTCTTCAGTTCCGGTCACTGCTACAGCCTAGACGCATGGGTGCGCTTGCATATGTACACGATCTCAACAGATGAATTCAGCGCGAGTCTCCGGAGCGATTTAGCTTTGGTGCTATGGGTCCACCTCCATCGTTGCTCGATTTGAAGACATTGCAGAGTGTTCAAGACTCTTCCTCAGGTTAGGCGCTCGAAACGACATTAACAAGCAAAAGACCGAAGTGCGCTCCCGACATTCGCCTTCCGCCCATCAAGCATGTAGGGGCTTAGCTATGGGATAAGAGACTGAAGATACTCTTCCTGGGTGAAGTGGAGATTGGGAGATACCAGGGTCTCATATCGGGGAGTCTGAAATAACACACTTTCGGCATTGCTCAATTGCCATGGACGCCGAAGTGGATGGTAGGAAGGTTGGTTGGGAAGGCGTCGATAGCGAACTCTACGCAACCCAACCAGGTATGTCTTACCGTTGGGAACAAATGGGTGTGCGTAAAGGAATTGCAAGCGGAACTGGTCTCGAATAGGTTGAGTTCTTGTCGCAACTGAATTGCCGTACCAAAGCTGCGCGCTGACCTAATCGCTGGTTTTTGGCTAGTGGGCAGAGGTTGGTCGAAGTGATTACGACGAGACTGCAGAGGCACCGGAGTTGTCCTCCTTTTCATATGCGCGTGGCGAATACGTGCAACGCCAAGTGAAGGAGTTCTGGGCTGAAGACCTGTCTCCTGCATTCCGCGAATACGGCGCACAGTTAATCTATTCCAATACGCACGATCATGTAGTGTCGTCTGCGGCCATGTTTATGACCGGAATAGGACACCACCCTGACCGGGTCCGGCCAGGGTGGTGTGGACGAAAGATCTATGGCTGCTCCTGAGGCTCAGCTATGAATGAAGCGACTTTTCATTTCTCCACCAGCCCGAGTGCTACTGCTTG
>JAJYJL010000136.1:0-4712 GCA_021789565.1 Acidobacteriota bacterium | reverse complement strand
GTGCGGTTGCCTCCACGCGCGTGTTCACACCCATTTTGCAGTAGATCTCTTGCAGATGACGTCGCACCGTCCGCTCGGATATTGCCAATTCTTGGCCAATCTGCCGATCTGTCTTGCCGGAGACCATTAGCTGCAGCACCTGCATCTCACGCTCAGTTAGGGCCATCGGCTTGGCAGCGAGCGCATTTACGCTACCCAGTCGCGCCATCTTTTCAACGACGGGCTTGCTGAACCACGTATCGCCTTGCATGACAATTCGGATGGCTCGTACCACCACCTGCGGTGCCTCATCCTTGAGCACATATCCGACGGCTCCCGCCGAGATTAGCCCGCGAACATACGAGTCGCTATCATGCGCAGTCAGGATCACGATTTTCGCACCCGGGCACACGGCGCGCAGGGAGCTCACCGTCTGGACTGCTGGCGGACCTGGCATCTGGACATCAAGCAGAAGGACGTCAGGTTTCACCTCCACACACATCTGGCGCGCCTCGTCGCCAGTCATTGCTTCGCCCACCAAAGTGAAGTCGCTCTCAGCTGCAAGCGTCGTACGGATGCCGGAGCGCACCAGCGGATGATCATCGGCCAGAAGCACGCGTATCCTCCGATCCATGGTCAATCTCCTTTTGCTTCAGCGGCACGCAGATGCGAACGGTCGTCCCTGACCCAGTCTTGGAACGAATATCCAGTTGCCCGCCTGCCCAAGCGACTCGCTCTGCAGTGCCGGTCAGTCCAAAATGATCGCGGCTCGCGAGCTCGCTCAAGCGGGCTGGTACCCGGAACCCAGCACCATCATCCTCCACAAGGAGTTCCGCGGTTTCGCTGAGCACATGGAGGCTCACACGGATGTGTTCCGGCGCCGCGTGCCTGAGCGCATTGCGCAGCGCTTCCTGTGTGGCTCGAAACAGACAGGTCTTGGCCGAATCGGATAATTCTGGGTCGTTGGGGTCGAGGTCAAGCTCAATATCAGGCAACTGGTCACCGCCTTCCTGCTCCAATCGGCCGACATAGCCCTCAATTGCTGCTGCCAATCCCATGTCTTCCAGCTCTGGCGGTCGGAGTTCGCTGATCAACCTGCGTAGCTGCCTGACGACGTCCACGATCCCACCTCGAATTGTTTCTAGCGTCTGCACGCTGACGGCCACGGTTGACGAAGTACCGGGTGCCGCCAAACTGTTCGCTGCACCTTCCTGCTCATAAACCTGATAGCTAATACCGAGCAATTGTTGCACGGCTCTGTCGTGCAGCTCAAGCGCAATCTCGCGTCGTTCGTATTCGCCTCTCGCCAGCAGTTGCTGATGCGCGCGAGCAAGTTCCTGCTGTCCTGCGCGCACCTCTTCCACGAGGCGGACATTGTGGATGGCAATCCCCGCCTGCCGAGAGAGTGTCGCCAGGATCTTCTCGTCCTCCGTCGTGAACGGTTCATCCTCGGACTTGTGCCCGATCAGCAACAGTCCGTGAAGGGTCTCGCCGGATATGAGCGGAAGCCAATAAGCGATACCCCGCGTCGATAACAACGCTTGCTCCTCAGTGGTCAGAGGCCCCCCAGCGACGGCCCGTCGTACTCGCGCGTGGCGCAGTGGAGGGCCCCCTTTCATGAGATAGGCGGCGATCGATCCATCACCGGGTATGGAAGGAAGTTGATTCATAAATCGGTCTGTGTGCACTGGGGCAAGAGTCCCGCTGTCACCTCTCAAGAACAAGCTGATCTTGTTCAGTCGCATGACTGATGGCAGCCCCGCGGTCAGCAGGTTTAGCAGAAGCTCACGATCGAGTGTCGTTGAGAGGGATTCCGACAGGCGGCCGATAACAGAGGTATAAGTGACCTCCCCACCATAGAGAATCCACACCATTAGCTTTTCGAAAGCGCGCTTGATTGGTGCAAAGAGAAGGAGCAGGACGACGCTGAGGAACCCACCGACAATGAACCATTGACCGCCCCAAGACGTGGCCACTCGACTTAGGAAGGCCGCCAAAGCCATATAGACGGTCAGAAGTACGATGATCAATAGGTAATACACGCCTGCGCGGTTGAGCGCGATTTCGGACCTTACGAGGCGGCGACGAAAGAGCGAGTACGCATAGAAAAGAGGACTTAGCAGGAGCCAAGGTATTGTGAGTTCATACGGTACAAAATACTGCAACCCAGAGGTCTCAGGGAGGAGCGAGAGAAACACGAGCGGAGCAAAGGCAAAGAGAGTTCCGAACGTCATTAAGCGTATGCGGCCCTGCACGAGCCGCGAGGCAAGCCGATAATTCGCGAAGAGAAGGAGCCAGCCGAGCGCCCAGGCACTCACCAAGCTGAGGCGTATGCTCGACCGCAGAATCACGAATGTGTCCTCGTCTTGAGGGACACCTCGCCCTAGCAGAAAGTGAGATGAAACAACGATAGCGAGAATAATCAGAACCGCCGAAACGAACCGGCCCACATGGCGTGGTGGCCTGTCAAGCAAGGAATGATGAAAGTGCCAAGTTATTGGAATCGCAAGTGCCAGCAGGATTTGAAAGTTCTGGGCAATTTCATCCCCTGCCGCGCCGGTCCCGGAGAGCATCCCCACTGCAAGGATGTCAGCGACCAGGGCGAAAAACGCGAGCGACATGGCGCGTTCAGCTCCCAGCCACACCGCCAGACCGACCGCCCAAAAACCGAGTGCAACGAGAAGTGGGACCACGAACTCCACCGCAGACTGACACACGCCGACTGATGGAACTCCATCGGCAGGACATGGGTTTCTTACGGCCAAGAGGGCGGACCAGAGGATGACAAGTAGACTGGCGATGGCTATCGCAGCGATGATCAGTTGCCGGGTCTTCCTGATTGGAGCGCCAAGGCGGCTGATCATCTGTCAGACCTCTGTAGACTCTACAGAAGGCATGAGGCGATTCAAGAGCGCTGCCAGCGGCGCGGGATCTTTGAGTTTCGTTTCCGCTTCATCTAGTGCCGCGAGTGCCTGTCGCTGCTGGACGCGCGCGGCCGTGAGAAGGTAGCCCTGCGCGCCGAGATTTACGAGCAGCTCTCTCGCCTCGATCTCGGCTGCCTTATCTCTTTGGCGTGCCGCCGAGAGTAGCGTTTCGAGCTGCTCAAGGCTATCATTTTTGAGGACCGAACGCGCGTAACAGACAGACAAGTTCAGGTGGTGCCCCGCGAGATCACTGACTCGCGGAGAACCCCAGATACCGTGGAAATCATCAGCCATTTGTAGTGCGACTCCCAGATGAATGCCGTAAGCGCGCAGGCATCCTTGTGCCTGCGCGTCGGCGCCTCCCACCAGAGCACCTGCCCAAGTTGCCCATCCCAGGAGCTCGCCGGACTTGGCGACGGCGATTTCCAACCACGTGTCGGCGTCTTCCGTCCGGGATTCTTTCTGCGCTCCGCTCAAATCGGCGTGCTGACCCGCCGCCGCTCTCATTATGGCGCGCTGTAGCTCGAGATTAATATCGTGGGCCATATCTTGAAGCAGCCGCGTCGGAAGTTCACGCAAGACGAGCGGCGCGAGAGAGACGAGGCCAGTGGCAACATTGACCATGAGTGGAGCTTCCGTTGCGACATCGAAATCTTCGACATCATCCAGCAACTTGGCCGCGAGTCGGATCAGCTGCCAAGCCGCCGTGACAGGTTCTGCTAGAGTGGGATCGCCACCGACCGCGGCACAGGCCAGTGCCGGCAACCGCCTAATCCCCAAATCTGCCGGATGGTCCTGTAACTCGCGGCCAAAAATAGAATTCAGTTCTTTCCAAAACGCGACGGCAGGGCTAGTTGCTGGTAGAGTTTGCTCGATGACTCGGTCGACCAGCGCTGAGACGTTCAGGTAATCAGGCGATGCATATAAGTCCGGCATGCTCATGCGGCAGAGCGGCTAGCCACGGGAACAGGACCGAACCACACCGCCGTGGGCCCCTCTTGCGCCAGGAGTGCGGCCAGGTCGGCAGGAGAACTTCTCAAGAGAGGTTCGAATTCCACCAGCGCTGCCTGCTCTTGTGGCGTAAGGCGATACAGACGGTCGGTGTCGCAGTTCTCGTTGCCATTCACTAGATCATGGACTGCTTGCGCCAGCTCGTTCATCGGGCCCTCCTCAGGATAAGATGTCTATGGGGCGTATGTGACGTACAGTCTACAGCCAATGTCCTCACAAGAGAATAGGAATCCTGTACCGAACTTGATGGAGGTGTGCTTCACCGCGTGCGCAAACTACGAAGAAAACGCAGGCCTGCTTGTCCGTGGACCTGTCCACGGACAAGCAGGCCTGCGCGACCCAGTCGCGTCCCCTATGAAAACGCGAACTCACAATAGTACATTATATCTCAAATTGGACCGATATGAAGTCAAAGTTTGGTATAGTCTGGTTAAGTTTCCTCTACCTACCGGACACTTTTAACAATAGAGGGTTGACGGACACGCGCTCGGCTCTAGAATAGGTTTGCCACAACTTATTCGGGAGGTCGAGGATGTCCGCCAACCAACTGTATCATAAATGGTTTCGAGAGCTACGGCAACTGTGGCCCGAAGAGCGCCTGAACCGGGGGCGTCTCATGGCTTGGTTCCTGGCGGGCATCTACACGAGCCGGTCGGTGCAACTCCATCGCGTCGCCCTCAAGATTCCTTCGGCGGCTCAACTCACGAGTGTTACGCGCCGCTTGCGTCGGTTCTTGGAAAATCCCCACCTGCGGGTGCGGCCAGGCTATGAGCCGTTCGCCCGGTCCTAAGGACCGGG
>JAJYJL010000135.1 GCA_021789565.1 Acidobacteriota bacterium | reverse complement strand
TCCTGCTGATCAAGCCCAACCTCCTGCTGCTCGATGAGCCCACCAATCATCTCGATCTCGAAGCGCGCAACTGGCTAGAACAGTATCTTGAGAGTTATCCCCACGCCTTCGTTCTGGTTTCGCACGACCGCTATTTTCTGGATGTGACAGTGAATAGAATCCTGGAAATCTGGAACCGGCGCGCCTGGTTTTACACAGGTAACTACGAGCGCTACCTCAAGCAGAAAAACGAGCGCAAAGCGCAGCTTGAAGCCGCTTACAAGAACCAGCAGGAACGCATCCACCATCTGGAAGTATTCATCAACCGCTTCCGTTATCAGGCCACGAAGGCGCGGCAGGTGCAGAGCCGGATCAAAGAGCTGGAAAAAATCGAACGAATCGAGCTGCCGCCGGATGAGAAAACCATTCACTTTTCGTTCCCGCAACCGCCGGCAAGTGGACGCATGGTGGCCGAGTTTCATGGTGTGGCCAAGAGCTATGGCGAGAAGCACGTGTTCGCGGGCGTGAACTTCATCGTCAACCGAGGCGACCGCGTGGCACTGGTGGGAGTGAACGGCGCCGGGAAATCGACATTGATCAAGCTGCTGGCCGGCGTGGAACCGGTGACGGCGGGTGAAATCCGCCTGGGCCACAACGTGGAAGTGGATTATTTTGCTCAGGACCAGTATAGGGCGCTTGATCCGGAGTCGCGCCTGATTGATGACATCGGCAGCGTGGCGCCGGCGGCGCTGAGCGGCCAGACGCAGTTGCGCACGCTGCTTGGGAGTTTTCTGTTTTCAGACGACGAAGTTTACAAACGGATTGGCGTGCTTTCCGGCGGGGAGCGCAATCGCTACGCTCTGGCGCGAATGCTGCTGCGTCCTGCCAACTTTATTCTTCTCGATGAACCTACCAACCACCTGGACCTGCGCGCCAAAGACGTGCTTCTCGAAGCGTTGCGCAAATATACGGGCACGCTGGTGTTCGTTTCGCACGACCGCTACTTTATTGACAAGCTGGCGACGCGCGTGTTCGAGATCGGCGGCGGAGAAGTCCACGACTATCCGGGCAATTACGAAGATTATCTGTGGCAAAAGAGTGGACAAACCCTCCGCACGGACGAGCCGGAGCCTGAACCGGCGCTTCCCGCGCCTGCCGGCGACAATGGCGACGGCAACCCCAAAGAGCCGGAAGCGCAGGCGAAGAGACTGAATCCGATTCTGCTCCGCCGCATGCAGGACCGCGGTGAGGAGCTCGAAGAGGCGATCGCGCGCGGGGAAGCGGAAATTGCTTCCTGTGAACATGAGCTCGCAAACTTCAAGAGCGCGGAAGAATCGATCCGGCTTTCCAGGCGAATCGAAGAGCTGCGGCAAGAAATCGATGAGATGATGCGCGAGTGGGAAGAGATCGAGCTTGCACTCGGTGAGTCTGCAGGCCAAAGCTGAACCGACGAAAATCCAGTCGCACCGTGAGTGAGCGCCGAGTAATTTTTGCAGCTTGACCCTATTGTTCCAGGGTAAAGTTCACATCAATTTCGGTTTCCACTTCCACGGGCTGACCATTCAAGAGTGTCGGTTGATATCGCCATTGTTGAACGGCTTCAAGCGCCGCTTTTACAAGAAGCGGATGCCCGCTGATGACTTTCAAGCCCTTGATCGTGCCGTCAGTGGCAATCAGAGCTTCCAGCCGCACGGTGCCCTGGATCCGGGCTCTTCGAGCGAGTGAAGGATACTCCGGCTTGGGACCATAGATCAGCCGGGCTGCTTCGACAACGCCGCCACGCCAAACGCGTTGAGGTGCCTGAGGCTTCGACGGAGGCGGTGGTGGCGGCGCTGCGGTCATCCTGATAATGCTGTTAATTACTCCGTCCGATTGGCCACCGGGGCTGATGCCCGGCAAGCTTCCCACCACTTCCGGGTAGCTGGAAGGGGCAAGGGGCGGATGTTTAAATTGGAGAATAGTTTTCGGAATGACTCTCGGCTGGCTCTCCAATTCCTCCAGGCTCACCTTTTGAACAGCCACCCGGGGAGGAACTGTGGACCGTGGCGGGGCGGGCGGCGGAAGAGGAATCGAGACGATAGACCATGACTCCTTCGGCAACGCCTCCGTGTAGATCAGCGGAATGATCACCATCACGCCGACCACGATCACCTCGATCATATAAGCGATCGGCAGAGTTGTGCGCTTCCAGTTGTTGGTTTTGGCCGCGCTGTAAACAAGGTAAGCAATGAAGCCGCCGAAATTCAACAGCAGGGTCAGCGCGATCCACGGCCACGTGCGCAGCCTCAAATGATGAGAGTCTGCGTATACATAGGCCAGCATCAGCGCGAACAGGACGACCCCGGCCGCCAGGACCGACGCCTGCGTCATCAGCACTTTTGTTTGCGGTGTCTCCACCAGCGGTAGCCCGAACCAGGCCAAACAGAATGCCGCGAAGGCCGCGGCGGCCGCAATCAGCCAGTGCCGGCCCTGCAGCACCGGTTCACGGGCTGGCGATGAATCGAGCAAAGTGTCACTGAGCATCTTCCACCTCCACCACCGTGGCTTCAGCATGCGTCGCGGTGTCAGCGATTTGTGCTACCAACAAGCAATGCGACGGTCAAAGGCGGGCGCGCAACCGCGTTCCAGTTCACTCCTCTGCGCACATGGCATCCTGCGCCAGGTGTGCGACACCCGCGATCTCCCAAGAAAGTTCCGTCCCGCCGGGGTCACCGGCGATGAAACGCCACTTTGTTACTTACCCTTCCGGTCGATCTTCGGTTCGTGAAAAGGACCTTTTCGCTCCTGCGCTTTTCTCTTTCTGCACCTATAGACACCATGGCCTCGCCGGAAGTTCCCGAAATGTTTTCTCCGGACTCTTTATGATTGGATGATTGAGTAATTTGCGATGGGGTGATTGAAGGAATGATTCTTGCGCTGGCGGTCTGTGCGCAGCGTAACTGGGGGTATATGCCCAAACTAGAACCGGCGGTGGCACGCCGCCAGAAAACGCCACTGGCCCCGTGGACCGCACACATGGCATAATGCGCCGGGTATGCGACCCGCTGAGGGGCTGCAGGGTAATCCGCCGGGCGGACAACTGTTCGCCATCCGCTCACATCAACCGGCGAAGCCGGTAAGATGACAAGCGGAAGTCGTTACCCGCAGCGAACTCGAAGTGATCGCCTCCGGGACCCGGGAAAGGGACGGTGATGGATGAAGGTCACAATCAAGGTTGCCAGGCTTCGCCCGAACGCTGCACTGCCCCGATATGCGCATTCAGGACCTTTTGGCGACCTCGCCGCTGATCTGTATGCGGCAGAGGCGGTTTCTTTGGCAGCCGGGGAGACCAGGGCGGTCGGTACGGGACTGGCCTTTGAGTTCCCTACTGAGTATGGCGCACTGGTCCAGGATCGCTCGGGATTGGCGCTCAAGGGTATCTGTACGCTGGCAGGGGTGATAGATTCCGGCTATCGTGGGGAACTCAAAGTGGTGATGACGAACCTGGGCAGCACACCCTTCGAGATAAGTCCGGGGGACCGGATCGCCCAACTCCGTATTGTCAGTCGCATTGAAGCGGAGTTCTATGAGGCCGAGTCGCTGTCGGAGACTCCGCGAAATATGCGCGGCTTCGGAAGTACGGGCAAGTAACTCAGGCGGAACATCCTGTAACCGCACTCTATGAGCGCCGGCCCTTTCTCTAAAGAAGAACCGGCACCGGCACACCGCCGCTGTGACTACCTGGTGAACGTGATGCAGCGCGCCGCGGAATGCCTGTTTTTCTACCACCCGGCGGCCTGGTGGATCAGCCGCGTGATTCGCAATGAACGTGAAAGCTGCTGTGACGATGTGGCGGTGGCGCTGTGCGGCGACGCGCATGGATACGCCCTGGCGCTGGCCACGCTCGAACAAAGGCGCGGGGACGGCCGCGAGCCGGGTCTGGCAGCAAAAGGAGGAAGCCTGGTGAAACGCATTCGACGGTTGCTCCACCCGCAACGCCCCGCTGGCGGATGGGCGCCCGTGCTGGCCGGAGTGATTCTGATTGCCACCGCCGCCTTGGGCATGGCCGCGTGGCCGCAAGCACGGCAAGCTCTCGCCGCCACTGAGCGGCAGGTACGCCCGGCTGAAACTTCTCCGTCTAGGGACTGGCTGAAAGGTCCCGTCAGCTACATCATCAATCCGCGGGAACGCGCGGCCTTTGAAAAGCTCGCTACCGACGAAGAGCGCGCTATGTTCATCCAGCAGTTCTGGGAGCGGCGCAATCCCACGCCCGGCAGCAAGAGGAATGCTTTTAAGGAGGAATTCTACCGACGCGTCCGTTACGCGGACGTTCACTTTGCCGCGGGCTATCCCGGATGGAAGAGTGATCGCGGCCACATGTACATTGCTTACGGCCCGCCTGACGAAATCAAGGCGACAGATTATCCGAACGCGCCCAAGTTCCCACACCCTTCTCAGGCATGGTTTTATCGCCATATACCGCGCATCGGCGACAACCTGTCCGTCACGTTTGTCGATTGGACAGGCGAGGGCGACTACCAACTCGCCCCCGGAAAGCCGTGGAAGAATCCGTAGCTCCAGCGCCGGCGCTAGCCTATTGTAGAGGAATGCCCGGCCCTCCCACTGTAGCGGCGCTCTATGAGCGCGGGCAGTTATTGGGAAAACATCAGGCGGTCACAGACATCTGTGCGTGTTGTCACTGCTCCTTCTTCCGCGCGCCGTCAAAATCGGTTCAATGAATCCGGTGACACCCATGAGCCGAACCCGCGAGCGATTGCTCTACCGGGCGCCGCGGGCCCTGGGCATCGCGTACGCCCTATTTATCAGCGTCTTTGCGCTCGACGTGTTCGAAGGGAACCCTCCTATCGGAAGACTGCTCATCGCCCTTGCGGTTCACCTCATCCCCACTTGCATCATTGTTGTTGTTCTCGCCTTCGCCTGGAAGTGGGAGTGGCTGGGCTCGGTGGGATTCACCGCCCTGGGCTTGCTTTATATGTGGAGCACGCAGCTCCGGTTTCCGCCCATAGCCTATCTCACCATCAGCGGGACAGCTTTTCTGATAGGCCTGCTCTTCCTGGCAAACTGGCTCCTGCGGCGCAACCGGTAAGGCGCGGCCAGTGATGTTCTGACTGTGGTTTCTTCCTAAAGCAACCGCCCACGGACAGGAACGCGATGCCCGTGGCTGCCGTATGTCAAATTTCCAATCACTTAACCGCGAATCATTTAATTTCCTGAAACACCCTTCGCCCGTCCTCCTGCCTTGCGGAACGCCCTTTCCCCCCAGAGTCGGCTGATGTAATTCCCAAAGGGGCGGAAGGCAAGTGCCGCAGACCGCAAGGGGCTGCGCTACGAACGCCAAACCATTCCATCTGACAACAGGAAAAAATAAATGCACCTTTTTGCACCTCTGTTTGCGTATTAGAGATTAGACGGGGGGATTGGTTGAGCAAGGGTGCGGAACAGGCAATGGAAGAAGCGCTGGCTCGGTGCGCCGATGGAGACCGCTCGGAGTTTGCAGAGATTGTGCGCGAGCACCAGCAGATGGTTTACAGCCTGGCGCTGCACTTCCTGCGGAGCCCGTCCATGGCGGAAGACCTGGCACAGGAGGTCTTTCTGGAGCTTTATCGCAGCCTGGCCAGCATCAAGAGTGCCGCGCACCTGCGCCACTGGCTGCGCAAGGTAACCTGCCACCGCTCGATTGACAGAGTGCGGCGCGGGCACGGCAACGGCATGGTGAGTCTGGACGATGTGCCGGAACCGGCCGTGGCGCCGCAAACTGGCGATCCGCTGCTGGAAGAAAAATTGTGGCGGCTGGTGGCCAGCCTGCCGGACAAGGCGCGCATGGTGCTGGTGCTGCGCTACCAGGAGGAGATGGAACTGCGCGAGATCGCCGAGGTGATGGAGATTCCTATCAACACGGTAAAGAGTTCGATGGATCGCGCGCTCGGCTTGCTGCGCGAAAAGCTGGCCCGCTCAATGGGAGGCGTGAAGGTATGAAGCCGCTTGACGATCAACTTCGGGACCTGATGCGGCGCAGGGAACCGCCGCAAAGCTTTGTGGAGCGCGTGATGGCGCGAATCGAGACAGAACCGCCCCGCATGACCCCGGCCCAGAGGATTTCAGCGTCATTCTGGCGGCCGATGCTGCGCTGGGTTGCGGTGACGGCAGTGGTCTGCCTTGTGGCGGTTGTGAGTGTTGTTCGATACGAGCGCCAGCAGCGGTTGCGCGCCCAGGCTGAGCAGGCCGGCCAGCAGGCGATGCTGGCTCTGCGCATCACGAATGAAGAAATTAACGCGGCGCTCGAACGGGCACAGCACGTCACCGCACGGGCGCTGGAAGTTCCCAGGAATCCCAAATCAAAAACGGAGTGACTTATGAAAACACTGGCAGGTTTTATGCGGAAATCGAAATGCACGGGCACGTTGTGTTCAGCACTGCTGCTGGCATGCGCGATGGCGCTCGGCAGCACGGCAGCACGGGCGCAGACCGCAAAGCTGGAACTGGGCCAGCTGGACAAGCTGTCCAGCAAGGCTTCAGAAGTTGACGATGTGAACCTGGAAGGCCCGATGCTGAAGCTGGCCGCAGAGCAGGTGCGAAAGAAAGCCAGCACGGTGAAGTCTGAGAAGAAAGAGATGGCGGCCAATCTGCTGTCGCGGCTGAAGGGAATTTACGTGAAGAATTTTGAGTTTAACAAGCCGGGCGAGTACACCAAGGCCGATCTCGACAGCGTGATGAACCAGTTGCAGGGTGGCAGATGGAAATCCATGGTGCACGTGGAGGAAAAGAACTCAGGCGAAACCACCGGCATCTACGTGATGGAAGAAGGCGGAGAAATTGTGGGCATGGCGATCATCGCGGCCGAGCCCAAGGAACTGACTGTGGTGAACCTGGTGGGCCCGATCGACTTCAGCCAGTTGGGCGGCCTGGGTAGCCTGGGACAGCTGGGCGCCCTGGCGGGGACGATCAACAGTTCAAAGCCGGCACTGCAACATCGGCAGGCAACAACCCTGAAGGGCGGAACCAGTTCCAAGTAGCGTGAAGCCGCATTGCCAAGATTTTGGCGTGACGGACATGATCCCATCAAAGACAGCCGCGGAGTTTCATCCCACTGACCCGGGTGGGACTCCGAGGCACCCTCCTGGAATGATCTTCGCAGTTACAATCCTGCCGGATTCCAAGTAAACTGAATTAAATGAAGTCTGAATTTACGAGCTGTCCCGAAAAGCAAAATGGGTCCTGAAGAATTTATTGCAGTGCTTCGCAAAGGCAGTCCGGGGGCTGCGTATTTCCATCGCGGCCCGGACCGTTTTTTGCACGAGGAGTGCCGCCGGGCCGCGCGGGCCGCCGTGCCGGAAGAATCCCGCGCCTGGTGCCTGACAGAGATTGAATTTGAGCCCGGCAAGCTTGAGCATGACTTGCAGGCCGCGCTGCAAATCCCCATGCTGGGCGGACACTGCTACTTCCTTTTTTCTGACTCGGAGGACTTTGAGCAGGCGGGGGATGATGACGCCGAGGCGCTTGCGGACTATCTCGAAAAACCTTCGGCGACTGCAACGTTGGTTTTCTCAGCCGTTGAGCCCGACCGGCGCCGCAAATTCATCCAACTGCTCGAAAAGAAGACAACGGTGGTGGAAATGCGCCCACTCTCGGTACGCCAGGCGGCTGCGTGGGCAAAAGAGTTTCTACACCGCGCGGGAGTGGAAGTTGACGCCGGACTCGCGGAAGAAATAGCCGGGAAATTCCTGCCCGGCAGTTCCTTGCGCGATCCCAATCCGCAGGGTGTGAACCTGCTGTGGATGCGCACGGAACTCGACAAGCTGATCACCGCGATGGACGGGAAGCAGCGGCTGGAACCCTCTGACCTGCAGCTGATTGCAACCTTCCAGGAAGAACACGAGATCGGCAAGATGCTGCGAGCCATTGCCGAGCGGCAGTGCGGCGACGCGCTTGAATTTCTGCGGTCGCTTGTGGCCAGCAAGGTGGCGGAAACTCTGCTGCTTTGGTGTATCGGCGACCTGTTCCGGCAGGCGCTCAAGTCCAGCGGGCAAGCAGGATACGGTGGCGGCGGTTGGGGAAGGCAGTCAAACCCCTTTGCCACCTGGGAAATCGCTCCGGTGGCGCGCCGGCGTTACAGCCAGAAGGAACTGCTCCAGGCATTGACGCTGGTCCACCAGGCGGACCTGGGAATCAAATCCTCATGGAAAGATTCCAGCATCCTGCTGGAGTTCCTGATCTGGCGGATTACGATAGCGCCGCAAGAGACAGTGAGTGCGAACCGCTGATGTGGTGTTCGCCCCTCAAAGGTTATTTCGCGCCGAGCCCTGAGAACAGGACTTGCCGGAGCTTAAGAATTCTTAGGAAAGGGAATTGAAACGCAGGCGCAGCCGGGACTTGTAACGGGCGGCCGTGTTGCGATGGAGGATGCCCTTCTGGATCATGCGGTCCAGCATGGAAAGCGTCGGGATCAGCAGGCTTTCGGCGCGCGCCTTATCGTTGGCGTCCAGCGCCTGGCGAAGCTCACGAATCTGATGCCGCATGCGCGAACGGTGCGCGCGGTTCCTTTCAGTTCGTTTGTGCGTCTGCGAAAGACGCTTCAGGGCCGATTTATGGTTTGCCACAGATTCTCCTTTGCAAAAGCTATGAACAAAATAGCTTAGCAGAGGCTCTGGAACCCGTCAACGGCGAGGGAAGACACGATGGACCATGGCACAGTAGACTATGCGCCGGAAATTTTGATATCAAAATACGACATTGAGCAGAGGGTCGGCACGCTTGCGGCCGAAATCTCCAGAGACTACCGCGGCCGCACGCCGCACCTTATCGGAATTCTCAAGGGCGCCTGGGTTTTTATGGCTGATCTCATCCGCCACATGGATATTGATGTGACAGTCGATTTCCTGGGGATAACCAGCTATGGTTCCGGCACACAATCCTCGGGCGAGGTCAAAATCACCAAGGACCTGGACGTCAGCATCGAAAACCAGGAAGTCCTGATCGTTGAAGACATTCTGGACACCGGCCGCACGCTCAAGTACCTGGAGGAAGTCCTTTCCGTCCACAAGCCGCGGAGCCTGCGCGTTGTAACATTGCTGGACAAGCGGTCGCGCCGCATCGTTCCCGTAACGGCGAACTATGTGGGGTTTGAAATTTCTGACGTTTTTGTCGTTGGTTACGGACTGGATTTTGGCCAGAGGTACCGACAACTTCCCGATGTTCACGTGCTCCGCGCGGTCCACTCGGCGTAAGGACCTGATTCTTAAGCGACGAAAAAACACACTTGCATTGCTGAGCCTCCGGCACGGTATAATATTCGCCGCCAATCAGACCTATGAGCGAATTTTCCACTCCGCTGATGCGCCAGTACAACGGCATTAAGGAGCACTACCCAAATGCGCTTCTGCTGTTCCGCCTAGGCGATTTCTACGAGCTTTTCTTTGAAGACGCCATTGTCGCCTCCAAGGAATTGCAGATCACCCTGACTTCCCGCAACAAGGAAAAGGGAGTTGCGGTGCCTATGTGCGGCGTTCCTTACCATGCCGCCGAAGGTTATATCTCTAAGCTGATCCGGCGTGGTTACCGAGTAGCCATCTGCGACCAGATGGAAGATCCGCGCAAGGCAAAAAAGCTCGTGAAACGGGAAGTCACCCAGGTGGTGACGCCCGGTACGGCCACCGGCGCCCAGGTGCTGGAGCCGCGGGACCACAACTATCTTGCGGCAGTTGCGGAATCGAGCGGCGCCATCGGGTTGGCGTTTGCCGACCTTTCGACGGGTGATTTCCGCGTGACTGAAATCACGGGCGAGGGCCGACACGAGCGGCTGACGGAAGAACTGGTCCGCATGCGCCCCCGCGAACTGCTGCTGGCGTCAAATGCCGCCATCCATTCTTCACCGGAATCCGACCCGCCCATCACAGAGACTCGCCTGGAAGAGTGGGTCTTCGGCGGCGAATACGGGGAAAGGCTACTGAAGGACCACTTTGGCGTGGTGTCGCTGGCCGGGTACGGCCTGGAAGGGCACGAGTTTGCCGTCGGCGCTGCGGGAGCAATTTTTCACTACGTTCGCGAAACGCAACGTGGCTCACTCTTCCATTTTGATACGCTCCGCTTCTACCAGGAAAATGACTCGCTGGTGCTCGATTCGGCTACTCTGCGGAACCTGGAACTGCTTGAGCCATTGACGGGAGGGCCTCGCCACGCAACCTTGCTGGCCGTGATGGACCAGTGCGTTACTTCAATCGGCGCGCGCAAGTTGAAGAGCTGGCTGCTGCGGCCTTCCACTGACGCCGCTGAAATCACGGCCCGCCTGGACGCTGTTGAAGAGCTTTCCTCAAACGTCATCGCACGGGAAGAGGTGCGGCGCGTTCTGAACGGGATCCAGGACCTTGAACGCATCCTCGGCCGCGTGTCGCTGGAATCGGCAAATGCCCGGGACCTGCTGGCGCTCAAAGCCTCGCTCGAACATCTGCCGCTGGTTCGCACGTACATTTCGAGCTTTCAGGCGAGAAGGTTTCAGGAACTCCATGAGCGCGTGGACGAACTGAAAGACGTCCACGATTTGCTGGAGCAGTCGATCCACCCCGAACCTCCGGCGCTGCTGACCGAGGGGAATCTGATCCGGCCGGGCTACCACGCCGACCTCGACTCCCTGCGCGACATCAGCCACAACAGCAAGCAATTGCTGGCCGGCATCGAAACACGCGAACGCGAGCGCACCGGCATCAATTCGCTGAAGGTGCGCTTCAACAGCGTTTTCGGTTATTACATCGAGGTCACCAAAGCCAACCTGCACCTGGCGCCTTCCGATTACGAGCGCAAGCAGACGCTGGTGAACGCCGAGCGCTTTTCGACGCCTGAACTCAAAGAGCTGGAAACCAAAATTCTGGACGCCGAAGACAGAAGCCAGGACCTCGAGCGGCAGCTTTTTATGGAGATTCGAAGATTGGTCGGGGCGGAGGGGAGGCGCATTCGCCAAACGGCCCAAGCGCTGGCCGAACTCGACGTGCTGGCGTGCTTTGCGCACCTGGCCGCGGAAAGGAACTACTGCCGGCCGGAATTTTCCGACAACGGCGAGATGGTCATCTTCCAGGGCCGCCATCCTGTGATCGAGCACATCGTGGCGCGGGAGGAGGCTGGACATTTTATCCCGAACGATCTCTATTTGAACCCCACCTCGGACATCCTGATCATCGTCACCGGCCCCAACATGGGCGGCAAGTCGACTTACCTGCGCCAG
>JAJYJL010000134.1 GCA_021789565.1 Acidobacteriota bacterium | reverse complement strand
TTGAATTTGAAGGAAGGGTTTATTTACACCGCGACGTCACAGGGATGTGGAGCGGACCGGTCAGGCATCTACTCGATGGACGTTCGGAATCCGCGGCGCCCGGCGACGCATGAATTGCTGCTGGAACCAGGCTATGGAGCTGGCATGTGGGATCGGGGCGGGCCTCTCATCAGCGACAACAACAGGATTGTTGCGAGCACCGGCGACGGGAAATTTGATCCATTCGCAGGCGACTTTGGCAGCAGCTTTGTGGCGGCAGCGCCAAGGAACCTGCGCCTGCTCGATTCCTACACGCCCCTCGACTGGCAACTGATCAATAAAGACGACCTGGACATGGACTCCGGCGGCACGGCGGCGTTTGCCTACAGAAACTACAACCTGGTCGCAGGAGGGGGCAAGCAAGCAGTGGTTTACCTGCTGGATGCCGATTCGCTGGGAGGCAAGGACCCCCAGACGCCGCTGTTTATAACGCCACCGCTGGGCAACGACGAAAAGGCCTTGCAGGAGAAAGGATTGTGGGGCGCGCCGGCCGTTTGGAAAGATGATGCAGGCGAGCCATGGCTCTGCGTCACGCTTTGGGGATCGGTCTCAAAAGAAGCACCGAAATTTCCGGTCACCAACGGGCCCGTTCCGCATGGCTGCATCATAGCCTTCAAAGTGATGCTCAATAAAACCTCAAGGAAACCGGTGCTGGAGCCCGCGTGGATCTCTCCGGACATGAACCTGCCGGACCCGCCCGCCATCGCCAACGGAGTGCTGTTTGCCCTGGCCACAGGAGAAAATCCCCGGCAGACGCATATCCCGGGAATGGTCCACTTTAAGAGCACGGCCGAATGGAAGGCGAACCTGCTGACCACCGCGCAACGCGCGCAGGGCACACACGCGGCCGTCCTGTACGCTCTGGATGCGAACACGGGCAAGCTGCTCTACCAGAGCGGCGACGCCATGAAAAGCTGGGTCCATTTCAGCGGACTTGCGATTGCGGACGGAAAGATCTATGCAGTCGACCACGACTCCATTTTGTATTGTTTCGGGCTGAAGACCGCAGAGAAATGACAGCGCAACGCACACATCGGAAACGCCGCGTTGTGCCCCGTGTCACCATGACACACACTGAACTGCGAGGATTCCTCGCCTCGCTCGGAAAGGCAAGGCGTGGGCGCAGATCACACGGCGGGGACGTGGTTTCTCAGATTGTAGACGGCGCGCACCGTTGATTCATCGGCGACTTCCAGGCTGAAACCGACCTTCTCCACCATGCGTTGCATTTCAGGATTTTCACGCAGGATCTCGGCCGCCACAAAATCCAGCTTTTCGTCGCGGCCGATCTGGAGCAACCGGTTCAGCAGCTCAGTGCCCAGGCCTTTGCGATGGAACTGGTCACTGATAACGACTGCAACTTCCGCCCCGCGCATTTCATGCAGCTTGCTGAGCCGCCCGACACCGAGGATCTGCTTCTCGTCGGTCGCGGGATCGGTTTGCTCGGCCACCAGGGCCATCTCGCGATCGTAGTCAATGAAGCAGATGCGCGTCAGGCGGTCGTGCTCAATGCGCCGGCTGAGCGAGAGCATGTGGAAATAGCGCATGTAGACGCTGCGCTCGGAAAGTGTGTGGTGGAATTTCACCATCAGCGGCTCGTCTTCCGGACGTATGGGCCGGATCACTACCGGAGTGCCGTCTTTCATCGTCCACTTGTAGCTGTACTGCGACGGATAAGGACGGATGGCCAGTTTGGGAAGCTGGTCTTCATTGACGTCGCTACCGTGCAGGACCACGCGCGCGTCCAGCGCAATCATTCCGTCGGGAGAGACCAGCAGCGGATTAATATCAATTTCGCGGATGCGCCTCTGTTCAATCACCAACTGGCTAAAGCGTACCATCAGGCGCTCGAGCGCAGCGAGATCGGCAGCCTTCTGGCCGCGCACGCCTTGCAGCGCAGCCCAGATGCGCGTCTGTTCCATCATGCGGCGCGCCAGCGTAGTGTTGAGCGGCGGCAGCGCCAGCGCGCGATCCTTGTAAACCTCCACCAGTTGCCCACCCGATCCAAACAGCAGCACTGAACCGAACTGCGGGTCGAAACTGCTACCCAGAATAATTTCGTGGCCGCGAGACTGGATCATAGGCTGGACGGTAACGCCGCCAAAATTTCCTGGCCCCGTCCTCTCAAGCACCGAACTCTCAATGGTGCGATAGGCCTGCCGGACAGCGCCCTCGTCGCGCAGGCGCAACTGGACACCACCCACGTCGGTCTTGTGCGTGATGGTTTCAGAAAGCAGCTTCAGCACCACAGGATAGCCCGCCTTCTGCGCAAGCTTTACTGCTTCATCCTCTGTGGTTGCCGCAAAGGTAGGAACGGTCGGGATGCCATAAGCCGCCAGCAGCCGCTTCGATTCATACTCGTTCAGAAGCGATCTGCCGGACTGCTGCGCGCAGTGAATGATTCCATGGACCTCATCGCGCCGGATGCCATTTTC
Source organism: Acidobacteriota bacterium (assembly GCA_021789565.1). The sequence continues at coordinate 8,722 of JAJYJL010000134.1, read as the reverse complement.
CTCGCTGCCGGATACTAGCATGGGCGTTTCATAAAGGCCGCGCAGGCTGTAACTGTACTGCCACATGTACTGGAACGTACGGACCGCAGCATCGGGGTAAGGGAAAGTCGGAATGTTGGACCTGTTCAGGATTTCCTGGCCAGCCAGGACTTCAGCGCCGCCCATCCAGCTTGCCAGGATCGGCTTGCCTTTCAACTTTGAAAAGCGCTTCAATTTCTCGGCCGTTTCCGAAGGGTCCGTCATCGCCTGCGGCGCCAGGATTACCAGCAAGCCGTCGGCGTTGGGGTCCTGGGCCACAATCTCAACTGCCTTGGCGTAACGGTCCGGCTCAGCGTCCCCCAGAATGTCAACGGGATTGTTGTGGCTCCAGTGCGGCGGCAGAATTCCGTCCAGAGACTCGATGGTTTCTTCCGAAAGGACAGCAAGTTCGCCACCGTGGATGGACAGCGCATCGGTAGCCAGCACTCCAGGGCCGCCCGCGTTGGTCAGGATGGCCAGGCGCGGTCCTTTCGGGCGCGGCTGCTTGGCCAGAACTTCCGCCATGGAGAACAGATCGGAAATGCTCGAGACACGCAGGACGCCTGACCGCCGGAACGCAGCTTCCAGAACTTCATCGCTTCCCGCGAGGGCCCCGGTGTGCGACGCAGCCGCTCGCGCAGCGGCTTCAGTGCGGCCCGCCTTGATCACGATGATGGGTTTTGAGAGTGCCACTTCTCGCGCGGCGGAGAGAAAAGCGCGCGGGTCGCCAATAGACTCCATGTAGAGAATAATGCTGTGGGTGTTGGGGTCGTCACCAAGGTGATTGATCAGGTCGCCCCATCCCACATCCAGCATTGAGCCGACAGAAACAAAGGCGCTGAAGCCGACGTGCTCATGCAGGCTCCAGTCCAGGATGGCGGTACAGAGCGCGCCGCTCTGGCTGATGAACGCTACGTTGCCCGGTTGGGCGCACGTGCGGGCGAAAGTTGCGTTCAGGCCCGTCAGAGGACTCATCACACCCAGGCAGTTGGGGCCAATCAGGCGCGTCCTTCCGCGGTGAAGCTGCGCCATAATCTCCTGCTCCATCTGGACGCCGGCCGCTCCACATTCCTTGAAGCCTGCTGAGATCACGACAATGCCTTTGACTCCCGCGTCAACGCACTCTCCGACAATTCTGGGAACCGTGACTGCAGGCGTGATGATCACAGCCAGGTCCACCGTTTCAGGCAACGCTCCAATAGCGGGATACGCCTTGATCCCCAGCACGTGGCTGCGCTTGGGATTCACAGGATAAACGGTGCCGCCAAACGGGCTGCTGATGAGGTTCCAGAGGAGCGTTCGTCCGACGCTTCCCGCGGCTTCTGTCGCGCCAATAACAGCAACGCTCTCCGGAGCAAAAAAAACGTCCAGAGGGTGGTGCGTCTGACGGTAGATGTCATGCGCGCCTTCTATGGTTTGCTTTGCAGATGGTTTCATTGGATTCGCCATGGTGACCCTTCTATTCTGTACGCTATCGGCAAATCAATTCAAGTAGTTATGGCATTCACGCTCACAAGCTTCCGGGCACCGCGCCATGGCCGCGCTTGCACGAAAGATTTCTACTTTGCTGAAAACACTTCTCAGATGTGCACGGCCAGGACGGGGCTGCTCCCTGGCTGAATCACGCGGTGAGTGGTGGAACCGAACAAGGCCAGGTCCACGGCATTGCGCCCGCACGCGCCCATCACCACCAGGTCCGTCTCATGTTCCAGCGCGATCTGGAGGATTTGCTGATGAGGCTCGCCGATATGCACTGCCGTCTGCAATTTGCACGACTCTCCTGCTTCATGAGGGACCAGTTCCTCGAACCGTTGCGAGATTTCACCGATGCTCTCTTGCAGGTCTTCGGTTGAAGGTACGTCTTCAGGAACGTGGAGCAGAGTGAGTTCCGCCTTGTACTGCATGGCCAGTGAGAGCGCGTAGGTGAGCGCTCGGCCGGAGTGCTCAGAATAGTTCGTGTATCTGAGTATCGCCTGCTCCTCTCAAAAAAAAGCTGGGAGGAGCGAGTCCCCGTCTTGCTGGGGCCGGCTGGCTTGCCTCTCCTGCCCAGAAGCTAACCTGCACTCCTCGCCACTTTCCCTCCCAGCAGAGCAAACTTTAACAAAGCCTGAATCACGCTACCGTGACCACCATTACCAGCGCCTGTGACCGTGCTCACAGATCAAGGGGAGTTACCGCCAGACAATTAAAAAGGAGGACTAGGCCTGGACAGAGGAACCATAAGCCGGGCAGGGTCCGCATCAGCAAGTTCACCGCTTGCAGGCTTCCAGGCATTTGCCAGAACTTTCCGTCGCCTGGAGCGGAGAGGAGAAAGGAGCAAGCCATGGAAAAGCCCAAAGTCATGGTGGCCTTGCGAGACACCGAAACGGCAGGAAACCTGACCAAACTCGCCTGCCAGATGGCCACTCTTGTGGGGACCAACGTTGTTGCTTTACACGTGATTGAGGTACCTCCGGGTTTGCCGATCGACGTCGAGGACCCGGTCTTTGAACGCCCCGGCCAGCAGGTCCTTTCGTTGGCGCGCCAGATTGCCTCCAATAATTTCTCGATGCAAATCACAACCAGACTGCTGAAAGCGCGCCATGCGGGGGAAGCCATCGTGGGCGAAGCTAAGGAATATGGGATTGATCTCCTGATCATCGGCTACCACCACAACCATGGCCTTGGTGAAACGTTGCTCGGATCAACGGTCCAGCACGTAACACACCACGCGCCGTGCCGGGTGCTGGTGCAGGTGCCGGCGCCCAAATCAAAAGCGGAGCCGCTTGCCGTAGGTAAAGAGAAAGCTGAGGAACACTCTGAAGCCAGGAAGCCGAAAGCAGCCTAGAAAGTGAGCCGCGAAGCAGCCACTTCTGTAGATCGGGACCACAAAAGGTGAGATGATAGGGGCACACGTTCGCAGCTTATCTAACAGCGAGTGCGGAGGAGTATCTATGCGGTTATCCGTAAAGGCCCTGGGCCTGGCAATCGGGCTCCTATGGGCTGGCTGTATTCTTCTGGTAGGGACCGTCAACCTCATTTCACCTTCGTATGGAGTTACCTTTCTCGTGATGGCAAGCTCGATTTACCCGGGCTTTCACAACACACACCACTTTCTGGATGTGCTGATCGGCACTGGATATGGACTGGTGGATGGCGGTATAGGAGGAGCAATTTTGGCCCTGCTTTACAACTGCTTTGTGGGTGGTACCAAGCAGGCATCCTAACCCGCGTTTCCACGCTTGATGTTCGGGAAGTGGATTAGCGCTCTAATCTCGCGATGAAGCCAGAAGGCAGAGATTGTGCGTAATAGTGCGTACTTTGCATTGTGACTGTGGCTGACGAGAAACCTTCCACTTCGGCCCGAACGCTAGCTGCGCGAATGATTTTGTGCCAAGAAGATTCAAACGCTGGCTGGCTATTCTTGCAGGATGGATGTTTGTTGCCTTGGGTGTGGCAGGGCTTTTCCTGCCGATCCTTCAAGGTCTGTTGTTCTTTCTGTTCGGGATAACAATCCTCTCGGCGGAATATGTGTGGGCGCAAAAGGTGCTCCAGAAATTGCGCGCCCGTTTCCCTTCTCTAGGCTTGCGGCTCGATGCGGCTAAAGCGCGGGCCGGTGAATGGCGGAAGCGGATCTTCCCCGAGAAGTCCGACAGGGACAAGGAATAATATTACAGGGTTTGCTGCGGCGATTTTCTTCATGATCGGCAGACATGCCGAACCCTGCTGGGTCACAAGCCTTTGTGACCCAGATCACCGTGGGGAATGCAGTGTGAAGCTATGATCCGGGCAGCGGGAGGGTGGGCGCAGGCGAACCTTAAGAACAATAAGCGGAGCAATGCGGCGGCAGCGAGAACAGGGCTCCGCAAGGCCGGCGACTTAACGCGGCTGTTACGCCTCCCACCCTCCTGAGTCGATCCGGGGCCCGAGGTATCTCGGGTCGTATTTTTTTGAACGACAGTTATTTTCCCAGATTGGATTAGGAGCGGCGAAATCGTCTCCCGACGGCACCGCTTGCACTATCCAGCTGGTTTCGCGACGACTCCAGCCTAGCGGCGGCCTCTCTCGTGCCCGCACCATGACTCCCCCAGATGAATATCAGGACAACGGCAACAGCACTTGATTGCCGGCAAAACCCAATGATATGTTAAGGGTATAAGAGCCCTTTAGACACTGGGGGCGGGCATGACCAAGGGTGCAGAGGGTAGCTTGACGCTTCGTGAGGGCGTGGGGTCGGCACTACAACGCAGAATCGCGTCTTCCCATTTCAGGAACTTGGGCGTCCTCTTCATCAAGTGAGCAGCCCCGTTTTTCCGTGCTTGGGTTTGCAAGCTTTTAGTCGGAGAATGATGCGGCTGAATATTTTCGAGGACGGAAAGTTTCAGGGCCATTTCGTTTCAGACGATTTGACCGCCGATCTCCTCTGCGCCGGACAACCCCACGGCCTGCTCCGGGCCGTTAAAGTAAATAGCGTTCCAGGTGAAACCCGACACAGATCCATTCCGTCTATTTCTGCAGAACGTACAATCCGTTCGCATTCGAACGTCCCGCTCTGGCCCGGTCAAGGCCGCGTGGGCGCTTCAGGACTTTCCAGCAGGGAATCGGGTACGCCTCGAACGGTCACAAATTCCGGCAACCCTTTCCACGCGAGGTAGAAGTGATCTCAAACAGTGCGGACAATCAAGGTGACCATCAGGCGCATGCCACGCCCGCCAGCCCAGCGCGCGTTGATAAGGAACAGGGTGAGACCCACGCCCTGTTTGAACAGTTCTTTGAAGCTTCACCCGACGGAGTACTGGTAATGGACTCCGAAGGACTGATCACGCTGGTGAATGCCCAGACCGAGAAAATGTTCGGATACAGCCGCTCGGAATTGCACCGCCAGCCAATCGAGAAACTGGTTCCAGACCGGTTTTGGAGTGAGCATAAGAGAGATCGCGACATCTTTCAAGGCGACCCTCGTATGCGTCCTATGGGACAAGGCCTTGATCTGTATGCAAAACGCAAAGACGGAAGTGAGTTCCCCGTCGAAATCATGCTGAGTCCGATCATGTCCAGCGAAGAGACCATGGTGCTGACCGTAGTTCGCGATATCACCCTGCGCAAGCGCGCAGAGGATGCCCTGCGCACAAGCGAAGAACAGCTCCAGAGCATCCTGGACAATTCGACCACCGTCATTTATGTAAAAGACCTTGAAGGCCAGTATCTACGCGTCAACCGCCACTTCGAGGAGATCTACAACATCCCGAGGGGCCAGACAAAAGGGAAAACCGATTACGATCTGTTCTCGAAAGAACTGGCGGAAAGCCTCCGCGCCAATGACCAGAAGGTACTGCAAGCCGCCAGCCCGATGGAATTTGAAGAGGTAGTGACACACACGGGCGGTATCCACACCTACATTTCGATCAAGGTCCCTTTGTTTGATCCCTGGGGGCGGCCTTATGCCGTGGCCGGAATCTCAACCGATATCACGGAAAGAAAAAAGGCGGAGGAAGCCCTGCTGTTGGAAATCAGCATGGTTCTGCTGTCCAACCTCGACGTTCGGAAACTTCTCACGGCGATCTCCGCAACCCTTCATCGCATCATGCCGCATGAATACGCGTCGCTGGCTCTCTACGGCCCGGAAAGCAAGGACCTCCGGCTGCTCTCTCTGGAACATCCCGATAAGGAAGCTGCACTGGAAAAAGAGATGCTCTCCCCCGCGCAGGAGGCTCTGGCAGGCCGCGTGATGAATTCCCGCCAGCCCCTGGTCCTGAATGACCTTGAGGCCAGCGCTAATAGATTCAATGCAACCAGCCGACTGGCAGCTGAAGGCATAAAATCCGCCTGCTTCCTTCTGCTGACTAGCCAGGACCGCGTGCTCGGCACCCTGAACCTAGTCAGCCGGGAACAAGGCGCCTTTGACCCGCAACACGTCGACCTGCTTCAGAAAGTGGCGGGACACGTCGCCATCGCTTTGGACAATGCGCTCACTCACCGCAAAGTTGCGGAATTGAAAGAGCGGCTCACCGAAGAGAAACTCTACCTGGAAGAAGAAATCCGCACCGAATACCATTTTGAGGAAATCATCGGCGAAAGCCCCACTCTCAAGCGCATCCTGAAACAGGTGGAATCCGTCGGCCCCACCAACGCTACCGTTCTGATTCTGGGAGAGACGGGTACGGGAAAAGAATTGATTGCTCGTGCCATCCACGATTTGAGCCCCCGGCGCGACCGCACCTTCGTCAAGCTGAACTGCGCTGCCATTCCAACCGGGTTACTGGAAAGCGAACTCTTCGGACATGAAAAAGGGGCTTTTACTGGCGCTATCTCCCAGAAAATCGGACGGCTGGAACTTGCCCACGAAGGAACCCTTTTCCTGGATGAGGTAGGCGACATCCCGCTGGAACTCCAGCCCAAACTTTTGCGGGCCCTTCAGGAAAAAGAGTTTGAAAGGCTGGGCAGCACAAGAACGATTCCTGTGGATATCCGCCTGCTGGCTGCCACCAATCGCGACCTTGCCAAAATGGTCACCGAACGGCAGTTTCGGAGCGATCTTTATTACCGCCTCAAAGTTTTCCCCATCACGGTTCCTCCGCTGCGCGACCGCGCGGAAGATATCCCCATGCTAGTTCGCTACTTCGCCCAGAAGCATGCGGAGAGGATGCACCGGCGCATTGAGATCATACTCCCGGAAGCCATGGAAGCGCTCACCCGATGGCATTGGCCAGGCAATGTACGCGAGCTTGAAAATATTATTGAGCGTGCTGTCATCCTCTCGCCCGGGCCGGTCCTGCGGATTCCGCTGGCGGAACTGGTGGCGGATGATGATCAAATGGGGGACGGTGATGGGGCCGGGACCCTGGAAGACGCTGAGCGCGAGCATATCATCCGAATCCTGCGTGAAACTCACGGAATTATCGGCGGTCCCAACGGAGCAGCAACCCGCTTGGGCCTGAAGAGAACGACCCTGAATTCCAAAATGCGAAAGCTGGGGATCAGGCGAGAAGAGATCACAAAGACACCGCCCGCGTGACGAAATATCGCCGCCTGATTAATCACCGTCACGTCATCCTGCCTGTTAGGTCGAATCCCAGCTGAAATATCCTTCTAATTGATTGAATCTAAAATATTGATTGAAATCCTGGAATACATGCCGTTTGGTATGGCATGTGCAATCGCTAGCAGCGGAGGGATGCCCCTCAGCCGTGAGAAATCAGGATCTATGGGCCGCGGTCAGGAGAAAAGGCATAATGGCGGAACAGATCAACGCATTGCTGGTTCACGCTCAGGATGATACATGCCATGAACTGGCACGGGTTCTTAAGTCCCTCGGTATCAAAGTGTTGTACGCCCGAAATTGCCGGGAGTGCTCCAAATATTTCAAGGATCGGGACGGGATCGACCTGATTTTTGCAGGGATGGGCCTGCAGGGCAGAGGATGGGCTGACGTGTTGGTCCTGGCTCAGCAATCTAAGACTTATGCTCCTGTTATCGTGGTCTCAAGTATTGTCGACATAAGTGTTTACCTTGAAGCATTGGGAAGAGGCGCTTTCGATTTTGTGACGCCTCCGTTCCTGGCTTCTGACCTGGCACATATTGTTCGTTCGGCTATCTATAAGGAACTGGTAAGCGTAAAGCAGGACTTGACAGCTCCGCCGGTGGTATAAACTGGAATTGAGGTTATACCCCGACGCAACTTTGACGGCGCTGGTGAGAAGAGACGGGCTCGACAGTCTCGGTTTGTAGCCTCGAGCCCTGGCGGTGGACAGCATTAATCTCGAATGCGACGAAACGAGCACGAGCCATAAGCGCCGTGGCGATAAGGTGGCGGAATTTTCCCACCTAGGACGGTGAAAGATGCTTAAAATAACATTCAACGACACGCCGGAAAGCACAAAGGTTAAACTTGAAGGAAAGCTTTCCGGTCCGTGGGTCGAGGAACTGGAGCGAAGCTGGAGAGAACACTCGCTTCAGGCCTCCGAAAATGTGATAATAGATTTATCGAATGTTACCTATATTGACCCTGAAGGCAAGAGGCTTTTGGCCCGCATGGTGGACAAGGGGGTCTGTTTTGAAGGATCGCATTTAATGACGAAATATGTGATCGACGAGATCACACGCGCAGGAATACGTTCTGAAAGGAACGGAGGCTAAGATGAGATCGCCATACGGGCTAGAGCTGGTTGAAGACTGCCAGACCTGTTCCAACAAAGCCGACGGATTCTTTTGTGATCTATCTGCGGAGGGGCTGAAAGCGTTCGAGGCGATCAAGTACACGACTGCATATCCCGCCGGTGCAGTGCTTTTTGTGGAAGGGCAATCCGCCCAGGGCGTCTTTCTGCTTTGTAAAGGCCGGGTGAAGCTTTCGATGACGTCAAGCGAAGGCAAGACCCTGATTCTGAGGATTGTCAAGCCGGGAGAAATCCTGGGATTGCACGCCACAGTTTCTGACACCGCGTTCCAGGCCACCGCTGAAACTCTGGAGCCCTGCCAGGTGAACTTTATTAAGCGCGACGACTTCCTGCGCCTGCTCCGCGATCACGGAGACGCATCCATCCATGCTGCGCAACAATTGAGTGGCAGCTACCAGACAGCTTGCGAACAGGTCCGATCGCTGGGCCTGTCGCAGTCTGCGCCGGAAAAGCTGGCCCGCTTCCTGCTGGAGTGGTCATCCAAAGGACAGCCCTCGAAACAAGGCATCCGCGTCAAACTAACGCTGACTCACGAGGAAATCGGCCAGATC
>JAJYJL010000133.1 GCA_021789565.1 Acidobacteriota bacterium | reverse complement strand
AAGACTCCAACGGCAAACACGATCAGGCCGGAAATGATGAGCACTCCAACGCGGAGCTGGGACCATGCGAGTTGTTTACGCTGAGGCATAATTCCTCCCTTCCAGAATCACTCCGAAGCCTCTTATTCTAGTCCAACCCATAGGCTCGGGCGACCTTACCGTAGGAACTGCCAAAGGTAGGGATCACGTGTGGAAACCACTTCATTCGGCGTCCCGTGAAAATAAACCGACCCTTCCCGAAGCACCAGGAATCGCGTGGCGATTGTTGATCCGCCCGCGCCGTTGCCGCTGATCGGCACCAGTCCCCCGGTATCTTTTGAGTATTCAAATTTGGCCAGCCAAAATGCATCCTGAAGCCTGTGCGTCACCACAATGGAACTGACTCCCTGAACATCCCGGAGCTTGAGAATGAGGATATTAATGGTTTGCGCGGTGACCGGATCCAGGCCGCCGGTTGGGGAATCGTAAAGCATAATGGCGGGATCATTCACAATCGCTCGGGCAATGGAAACGCGGCGCTTCATGCCTCCGGAGAGCTCCGCGGGCATCTTGTCGATTGCCGCTTCAAGCTCAACAAAGCTAAGAACTTCCCGCGCACGGCCTTCCATTTCCGATTCATCCTTCTTCCCCTCTTCCCGCAGGCGATAGGCGACATTTTCATAAACAGAAAGCGAGTCAAAAAGGGCGCCTTCCTGAAACACAATCCCGATGCGCTGGCGGATATTGCGCATTTCTTTTTCAGGCATCGGGCCAAGGTCGCGGCCCTCCACGATCACCTTGCCTTCATCCGCCTTCAGCAGGCCCAGGGCGAGCTTCAAAATCACGGACTTGCCGGAACCGGTCGCTCCCAGCAGAATCAGCGTTTCTCCACGCCCCACACTGAAGGAGACATTGGACAGCGCCGGCTTCTCATCAAAGTAAAGCCAGACGTTCTGGAAATCGATTGCGGCCGGCGGATTCATATTATGAGCAAGTGAAACATTGCTGAGTGAAATGGCCATCCCCACCGTGGGAAATCCCCTTCGACAAGGGCGCCCAGCGAATTCCCATGCTTGCTGTTTCGCCGGCGACGTCAGAAGAAGTGAATTGCGATCAGGAACTTCGTCACGAAAAAATCCACCACAAGGATCAGCACCGAGGCCACGACCACGGCCTGGGTCGTGGAGCGGCCCACACCCTCGGTGCCCCCGCGCGTATTCAGCCCGAAGTAGCATCCCACCAGCGCCACAATCACGGCAAAAAGAAACGGCTTGAGAAGGCCCTGCGCAACATCCTCAAAGGTAAGCGTCTGGTAGGCGTAAGTCCAGTATTCCACCGAAGTCAGGTGGACCGTGTAGAGGCTTACGAAATATCCCCCCAGCATCCCGAAGAAATCCGCAAGAATGGTCAGAAGCGGCAGCGTGATCACGGTCGCAAACAGGCGTGGACTAACCAGTTTGCGCACCGGGTCTGTCCCCAGCGCCCTCATGGCGTCAACCTGCTCACTCACCAGCATGGAACCGATTTCCGACGCGATTCCTGAGCTGTTTCGGCCTGCCGCAACCAGGGCTGTCAGGACAGGCCCCATTTCTCGAACGACCGAAAGTGATACAACCTCTCCCAGCAATGTAACGCTGCCGAACGTACTCAGTGTTCGATAGGTCTGCAGCGCAATAACCCCGCCTGAAAAAAAACCTACCAATAGAACAATGGGAAGTGATCCCACGCCGATCACGTCCATCTGGATGATCGTATCGGCGACATAGCGTGGTGAGCTGAAAAGGTTTGCTATGGAGTTGGCAAACAGAAAGGTGAAGTCCTGGACGGCCTGGACCTTGTGCTTGATGTACCCGTCAATTGAAGTTTCGGCCATAGGCTTAAGAAAATACCATCCTAATCGAACGATACCTATTCGGCAATGCATTGCGATGAATTTCAGAAAAAGCCATTTCCATGCCAGGTTATCGTGCCGGGAGCGCACGGCCATGCAGCCCTGGAAAGGAAAGCCTTGGTTGAGAACAGATGGAAGAACGAAGGTTCAAGGAAGGAAAAAAAATAGGGGGAAACTTTGTTCCCCCCTAAGCGTCGGGTCTTGGGTCTAATCTCCGAGCTTGCTCCTGAGGTCCCTCAGAGGAGGTAATCCAGGGCGAGCTCTGCGGGGGTAGTCGCAATAGAATGACCAAAACACAGAAAAGGAGCATGCCGCCATGATATTTCGATAAGTTATTTGTTTTAAAGAGATAGTAACCATACTACATGGTAACGATTAATTGATAAAATAACTGCTTTGGAATGTCAAAATACCGTTTTTGGAATATTTGATTTGGAAATTCTAAATTACGGATAAAACTCGCCACAAAGTGGTAATTCGTGGGATAACGTTCCAATGCATTCATCCAGCCGGTTTTCCCGCCCGCAATCCACATTGAATCCGGGGGATGAACTTGACCAATATGCGGGGGAATGGGGTAAAGTGAAAATTCCCATTGTGAAGGGGCCTGTGCATCAGCAGTGCCTAAGCAAACCTTGGAGGAGTGAACTGTTATTGTTGGTGCTTGGGAAGCAATCGTATGATTGATATCCACTGCCATCCGCTTCCGGGAACAGACGACGGGGCGAAGTCTTTTGACATCGCGGTGGCCATGTGCCAGATGGCCGCGCAGGACGGAATTACACACCTCGTTGCCACACCCCACTGTAATTTCAAGTATGCTTTCGACGCCCAGGCCAACCAAGCCAGGCTACGAGAGCTTCAGTCTGGGGTGGGAGAATCTCCCAAGCTGTTCCTGGGCTGTGACTTCCACCTTTCATACGACAATCTCCGCATGCTCGCGCAAGGCAGGTCAGATTTCTCCATCAACAACACGCAATATCTGCTGGTGGAATTCCCTGACCACTTTATTCCAGAGCAGATGGACAACGTCTTTTATGAAATCGAGGTGGCAGGCCTGACTCCAATTCTCACTCATCCGGAGCGCAATCCCATCATCCAGCGCAAGCCTGAATTGCTTTACCACTGGGCCCAGCGAGGGTGCCTGGTCCAGATTACCGCAATGTCCCACCTGGGAGGGTTTGGAGCGAGAGCACGGGAACTCTCCGAAGAATGGCTGGATCGGAATCTCGTTCATTTCTTTGCCTCAGACGCTCATGACCTCACACACCGTCCCCCCAATCTTTCTTCCTGTTACAAGAAGGTTGCCTCCGTGCGGGGCAAAGATGTCGCCGACCTCTTGCTGGAGATAAACCCGGCGGCCGTCATCATCGGGGAGTCTCTGCCTGAGCCACTTCAGCCCTTGGGCCCCAGGCAATCGTCCCGAAAGAAGACCTGGTTTTCCATCTTCCGGCGATAGAAGAGTCCGGGTCTGAAGCCATGTTCCTGGGCGTCCCTCTGAATACTGCTTCCGAGCCTTCATGTTTTCTTGCAAAAGGAGTTCGGCAACCGGGTCCAAAGTCGCACTCCGGGAAATCATTGTGTCAAGATAGGGATGCCAGCATGTTCGCCAGAAAGATCCATGTCGAGGTTCTGAAGCCGGGCGAGGTGAGGCCATGCCCGGTTGGCTGGCTGGACAGCTTCTGTATGAGAAGTTTTACGGGCCGCAGCGCTTTTGACGACGTCCTGCCCGTCGCTGATGGATGGATGGAGGCGGGGTTTAAAGTCGACCTGGAATTTCTCCGGAACGATCTTGAAGAGTGGCTCACCAGGAAATTTGGCGGCGGATCACAGGTCATAATCCGGTTCAGTGAAAAGGGCAAGGGGCTTGCCTCGGAAAACAGTGGATAATTTCCTTGTGTAAAATTGGAACAGTCAGGCGACTTTGATGCACTAAATTGTCCAACCACAATTTTTGCCTGGCAAGGGTTCCACAAATGGAAGGAGGAAGTGGCGACTTGGATTAACCAAGTACAACCACTTCCCCAGGTAGGCACAGAGTTGAATTACTTTTTTCGATGAACGTGCGGTCGGAATGGTTGTAAAGTTGTCCAAAAAATTTTCGTTTTTGGCGAATTATTTTATAGAGCATCGAGAACGTAAGAGAACAGATGGGCGCAACGCAATAGCGTGCAAAGAGATGTCGTAAAACTCCCGGCTATGCGCCTGAGAACTCGGTGGTCTTGAAAAGAGGTCTACTATGTGCGGCATCGTCGCTTATGCCGGCCATCAGCCCGTCAGCGAAGTTCTGGTTGAGGGTCTGAAGAGGCTTGAATACCGGGGGTATGACTCCAGCGGAATCGCCATCCTGGGCGCCCAACCCTACCTTGCGAGGGCGGTGGGGAAGGTCGAGGTCCTTGAGCGGAAGGTCCGGGAGGAAAAACCCGCGGGGGAAACTGGAATCGCCCACACCCGGTGGGCCACTCACGGCAAGCCGACGGAAGCCAACGCGCACCCGCATTCGGACTGCTCCAGGCAACTCTTCCTGGTCCATAACGGAATCATTGAAAACTACCTTTCACTGAAAAAGCTGCTGCAGGCGGATGGCCACACCTTCAGCTCCGAGACAGACACGGAGGTGCTTGCGCATCTCGTCGAGAATTATTATCAGGGCGATCTTGAAGAAGCAGTCCGGAAAGCGCTGCTTCAGGTTGAGGGAACCTATGGCCTTGCGGTCATCCATGCTTTACACCCGAATCAAATCATTATGGCCCGCCGTGGTAGCCCCATCGTTCTGGGTGTTGGCAAGGGAGAGACGCTGGCGGCATCAGACACCTCTGCGATTGCCCAGCACACGGACCAGGTCGTTTACCTCGAAGACAATGAGGTCGCGCGCCTTGAACCCGGAGATTTTCACATCAGCACGCTGCAGAACCGCCCCGTTGACCGAAGGACAACGGTGATTGATGCGGGGTTAGAGGCGCTGGATCGCGGGGAGTTCCCGCACTATATGCTCAAGGAAATCTCCGAACAGCCTGAGGCCGTGGAAAATGCACTGCGCGGCCGCCTCAACCATTCCGAAGGCGTGGCCAAGCTGGGCGGACTGGAATCGGTCCTCGGCCGTCTGCAACAGGCTCGCCACCTGATTATTGTGAGCTGCGGAACCAGTTATTACTCGGGCCTTCTGGGGCGTTACGTCTTTGAAGCGCTTACCGACCTGACGGTGGAAGTCGAACTGGCCTCCGAGTTCCGCTACAGAAAATTGAACATCCGCCCGGACACGGCAGTTCTGGCCATCAGCCAGTCGGGCGAAACGGCGGACACCCTGGCCGCGTTGCGCGAAGCCAGGCGCAAGGGAGCCCTGGTTCTGGGCCTGGTGAACGTTGTTGGCAGCTCCATCGCCCGCGAAACCCATGCGGGAGTCTATTGCCATGCGGGCGCGGAGATAGGCGTGGCGTCCACCAAGTCGTTCATCTCGCAGGTGACCGTTCTCATTCTCATGGCGCTGCTGATGGGGCGCAGCCGCGACCTTTCCTATGAGGAAGGATCGAGGATCATCCGGGCGCTCGAAAAGGTGCCGGAACAGGTCCGGGCGATCGTGGACCAATCAAACCAGATCCGAGGGATTGCCGAGAAATATTGCCAGGCGCGGCATTTCCTTTTCATTGGCAGGAAGTACCAGTATCCGGTGGCGCTGGAGGGCGCACTGAAGCTGAAGGAAATCGCCTACATTCATGCAGAGGGTTACGCGGCAGGAGAGATGAAGCATGGGCCCATCGCTCTGATTGACCCCGCCTTCCCCACCATGGCCGTCGTGCCTGAAGACAGTTCCTATGAAAAGACGATCTCCAACGTGCAGGAAATCCGCGCCCGCGAGGGCCCCATCATCGCCGTCACCACGGAGGGCAACACCAGGCTCGATTCACTGGTGGACGACGTGATTTACGTTCCGCCCAGCATCGACCTGGTCACACCGCTGCTCACCGTGATTCCGCTCCAGCTTTTTGCCTATCACTGCGCGGTGCTTCGCGGCTGCGACGTGGACAAGCCCCGCAACCTGGCCAAAAGCGTTACGGTGGAATGATCTAACCCCTTCGGCAACCTGCGCCTTACTCAATGTCCTTGCCGGGTGTCATTTCTTCGGGCGGACATCCATGCCGAATTCCCGTTCTATGCGCTCATACCATACGTCGTCTTCGAGCGCCCCTCGTTCCACCCATTCCTCGTCGGTCATGGTTTTTCGCAGTTCCATGGCCGCCACCGATCCCGGGCCCACGGGGTGCCGGAATTTCCAGGTTTCGCTTTCGATAATTCCGCGGATCGCCTCCGCCACCAGGCTGGGCGGGCGGGGGGTTTCACTTTCAAACGACGCGCGGAACAAATCCGCATATCGCCGCACCTGCCGATATCTTGTGCCGTCCAGAGGCACCTCAGCACGCCTTGACATCGGCGTGTCAATAATGCCGGGTTCCACGATGGCGACACGGATGTTGAAGGGCTTTGCTTCCTGGGCCAGCGCTTCGCTCATGGCTTCAAGCGCATGCTTTGAGGCACTGTAGGCAGCAAGCGGTGAGTTTGCGGCGCGGCCCGAGACAGAACTGACGTTAATGATGCAGCCGCTCCGTCTCTCGCGCATCTCCGGCAGAACAGCTTGAATACAGCGCAGCGCGCCGAAGTAATTCGTCTCCATGATGGCGCGGAAGTTTTCCAGAGGAAGTTCCTCCACGGCTCCAAACGTCGCGGTTCCCGCATTATTCACCAGAACATCGATTTGCCCGCGCTCCGCGTGAATAGCCTTCACGGCATCGGCCACGGAGGAATCCGAATCAACGTCCATCACCATAACCTTGACCGGCAGTTTCTCTTTGGCCGCCGTTTCACCCAGTTGCGGCGCGCGGACGGGATTCCGCATGGTGGCGTAAACGGTATGGCCGGCTCTGCCCAGCGCGAGAGCCGTCGCAAAACCGATACCCGAACTGCTTCCCGTTACCAGGACGCTGGCCATAGTCGTTTTCTCCAGTGTGAGATTGGTTTGTACCCTGAGCCGCACGTTAGCACATGGCTCAACGCATGGCAATCCGAAATCAGGCTTATTATTGCGATTTGCCACGGCCCGCGGCAAGGAGAGAGCTACTTTGCTCTTCGGACTCCGGATGAATGCCACTTCCAGGCGCTCTGGATGATGGTATCCAGGTCTGAATACTGCGGCTGCCAGGCAAGCAACTCACGGGCTTTCGCGGGGTCGGCTACCAGCACGGGAGGGTCCCCCGCGCGGCGCGGCGCGTCTTTGGCAGGGACCCGCCCACCACAGAGCTTACCAACGCCGGCCACCACGTCGCGGACAGAGTGGCCCTCGCCGGTCCCCAGATTAAGTTCCGTGGTTGCACCCCCGGCGGCCAGATATTCCAGCGCCCGAACGTGGGCGTCGGCCAGGTCCGTCACATGGATATAGTCGCGGACCGCCGTGCCGTCAGCAGTGGGATAATCCGTGCCGAAAATCTCCACTTCCGGCCGCTGCCCCAGCGCGGCCTTGATCACCAGCGGAATCAGGTGCGACTCAGGATCGTGCTCCTCGCCCAGTTCGCCATCCAGGTCGGCGCCCGCGGCATTAAAGTATCGCAGCGAAACGCCGTTAAGCCCATAGGCAACTCCATACCAGCGAATGGCGCGTTCCATGCAAAGCTTGGAATCGCCGTAAGGACTCACGGGCTGCATGGAATGATCTTCGGGGATGGGCACTTTTTCGGGGCTTCCGTAAACAGCGGCAGAAGAAGAAAAAACGATGTGTTTTACCCTGCTGGCTTTCATCCTGTCCAGCAGCACCAGCGTGTTCACCACATTGTTCCAGAAATACTTCTGGGGATCGGTGACCGACTCGCCCACCAGCAGACTGGCGGCAAAGTGCAGGACGGCCTCCAGCCGCTGCTCCCTGAAAATCTTTTCCAGAAGCTCCTTGTCGCCAAGGTTGCCTTCAATCAGCGGTCCCCACTTCACGGCTTCCGGGTGGCCGGTTGCCAGGTTGTCCAGGACCACAACCTCATGGCCGGCCTTGGCCAGGGCTTTGGCCGTCTGGCTTCCGATGTAACCTGCACCGCCCGTAACAAGCACTCGCATTGTCTGCTGATCTCCTCCGAGCCGCTGAGTGGAACCGGAACATCAAGCCACGCTCGGCAGCACCAAATTCTGCAGCCAGCCGGGGTTGCAGCTTCCGTTTTGCCGCGTGAACTCACCTCAACTTATCACGGCGTGCCATGGGTTGCCGAATGAAAGTCCGCCTATGCCTTCGCGGTTTTTTTCTGCGCGCCCTGCCCGAGCACCTGCAGAAATTTGGCCAGCCAGGCGGGATGTGCCGGCCACGCCGGGCCCGTCACCAGATTTCCGTCCACGTGCGCTTCCGTCATTGGAAGGTCAACGTATTTGCCTCCGGCCACCGTCACCTCCGGCCCCACCGCCGGATAGGCGCTCATGGACCTTCCCTTCGCCACGCCTGCGGCCACCAGCAACTGCGCGCCGTGGCACAATGACGCCACCGGCTTTTGGGCTTTGAAGAAGTGCCGCACAATTTCCAGCACTTTTTCATTCGTCCGCAGATACTCCGGCGCCCGGCCGCCCGGAATCACCAGCGCATCATAGGATTCAGCCTTGACGTCCGCAAAAGTGGCATTCAACTGAAAATTGTGGCCGCGCTTCTCGCTGTAGGTCTGGTCGCCTTCAAAATCATGGATGGCCGTCCGCACCGTCTCGCCCGCTTTCTTCCCAGGGCAGACGGCGTCCACCCGGTGCCCAACCATCTGCAGGGCCTGGAATGGAACCATTACTTCATAGTCTTCAACATAGTCGCCCACCAGCATCAGAATTTTCTTGCCAGCCATGTCGGTTGCCCTCCTCCAAATTCTATTGAGATTGCTGTCCTGCGCGTCATCCCGATCCCGCAAAGCGGGAGAGGGATCTGCTTTTGCGGAATCAATCCCTCATCAAATAATCCGTGCTCTATGCTGGCGCGGTAAACGTTCCGGGGCTGGAGGGTGTGGCGCGCCATTCTGGTTTGCGCCCGGGAGTGGCCTGGGCCAGCGCGCGCCGCACTCCTTCCGCATCAAGATCAGCCGTATAAACGGGAGTCCCGGGCTGTTGCCGCCAGGATTCATCCAGCCTGCCGGCGTCCACACCATCAAACCCAAGCTCGTCCAGCAGCTTGATGACGACGTCCTTGGCCCGCTTGTCGTCGCCCGCCACGGGCAAGGCAATGCGCCCGGGCGAGCTGGCGGGCTTGCCGTTCTCCATCAGGTGTTGGGCATAAATGTTGTTGAAGGCTTTCACCACGCGCCGCCCCAGTTGTTTTTCCACCCAGCGGCTTTCCGTGAGGCCTTCCTCGATTCCGGCAATTTTCCCGTCGCGATGCCGCGGATAGTAGTTGCCCGTGTCCACCACCACGACGCTCTCAGGTACGCCCGCAAAAAGGTCTTTGGGAAGGTCTGGAATCTTCGCTTCCGGGATGGTCACAATCACCACTTCTCCCGCGTGCGCCGCTTCCTGCACTGTCACCGCCTTCGCTCCGGTTTCCTTTGCCAGTGCTGCAAGCGATTCTGGTCCGCGCGAGTTGGCCACGGAAACATCGTGCCCGAGCTTCGCCAGCCGCCTCGTGAGCGTGCCGCCAATCTGTCCTGCGCCAATAATTCCAATTTTCATGATTCATCCCTCCATTTGTATATCCTGTGAGATGTACTCCTCGTTGAAAGGGTTCGCCTGCTGCTCTCTGCCTACTGCCTCTTGCTTACTGCTTTCTGCCTCGTGCCTTCTGCTTTCTGCTTGCTGCCTTCTGCCCTTTTGAATTTGAAATCTGGAATGCCGCCTTCCTCAACTCGCCACTCATCACTCACCGCTGCTTTTTTCATCCTTCATCCTTCAGACTTCATCCTTCCTTTCCGAGTGTCCCAGGTCTTTCGTGGGCGCGATGCGGTCGCGCACAAGCTGCTTCAGTTCCTTGATGTCCGGAAATCGTCCCTGCTCCGCCCGCGACCAGATCACTTCGTCGCCAATGCGCACCTCAAACACGCCTCCCGTGCCGGGCACGAGCGCGGCCTCGCCAATCTCGTCCTGAAAAGTGGTCAGCAGTTCCTGAGCCATCCACGCCGCCCGCAGAAGCCACCGGCATTGCGTGCAGTATTTGATCTCGATTCTGGGGCTGTGAACCATCGCTGTCTGGAATATATCCCCCGAGGGAAGGAATGGCAAATGGCGCACGGGCATGCACCATCAAGTTGCAGTGAATTGGGATTGAAGGAGCACGGTCAGGCCATATTGGCCCTTTGCATTTACGCGGTCAATTTGTCTCTTGCAATCTCAGCGAGGCTTTCAAAATACCGGCTGTGGGTGTGGTGGAGAGCCGCTTCGCTGGGCGCTTCTAGTAATACAACCTCGTGCTCAACCCCTTCGCTGTTAAGCCTCAATTCAAGTTCCAGCCTGGCTTCCGCAGCAAGCTCTCGCGAGGAGTCATCAAACTTACGCATTTCCACTATGGTCCCTTTTGCGCGGTCGTATTCGATGAGAAAAATCATGCTAATCTCCGGCCTGCTTTTCCGGTGGACCCTCGATCATGGGTATGACTCTTTCTAACCCCTGCCGAAACCTCTTCTTATCTCTATCGAAATTCTCCGCCAACCGTCTCCAACGGCGTCTCAGGCCAGGGGACCTTTTTGATCTCCGCTCTAGGCGCCCGATGGAGAGTTCGAGGGTCTCCAACGTTTCGATCCGTTCAGAAATCTTAGATATCGCCCCGAACACGTCAGGATCGCCTCCGCCGTACTTGATCCCAGGGTCGAAAACATCAGAAGTCTTCTCAGATAACTGCGCCCAGAGGTGCTGGAGTTCGGTCCGAACCTGAATCTCGACCGGCTTGCCCTGCGCCGTTGCAATGATATGCACGGCCCTGTATCCGTGGCTCGGTTGTTCTCGTCTGTCCATGACCGTTGCGCTGAGCAGCGTCTCTTTGAGTTGCTCGACAACCTGATTCTGCTTCACAATGTCATGTACCACCAGGCGGCAACCAGCAATGTCCTGCATCTGGCTCAACCGCATCGTTTCGCGGTGGAGCTTTTCGACAATCGAAGTCGTGGACTTGGCCGGTCTCCCTGTGGGCTCCAGCTTTGTCGCCCGCCGAACAACGGCGATGACCTCTTCGTAAGCCCCGGCAAATGACCGGCGGAATTCATCAAGTTGCTGCAACTCCTCATCTCCGACGTTCCCCTTCCTGAGCCTGTCGCCAAGCCGGTCGATTTGTGTCTTGGAGGTCAAGTTCAAGGAACGAGGTCATTCCCACGCGCCGCGTGTTGAGCTTGCAATCCTGAGGCGCGTTGTCCGAAGGCCTCAACTAAGCTCACCAGCC
>JAJYJL010000132.1 GCA_021789565.1 Acidobacteriota bacterium | reverse complement strand
TAAAGCGTTCCATCAAACACCGCATCGCCCGGAAGCCACTTTCGCACGTCGGCAGACGTTTTGATGACCGCGTTGCCCTCGGAAGATGAAAGATCAACGGCAAGAATATAATCCCGGTAAACCGGGGCGACCCCGGCGTTGAGAAACCACATGTCGACCGGCATCATTGCGCCCGGCCGGACCTCTTTGGGATATTCCAGCCGCCGAAGAATAAACCGGTAGCCCATCTGCTTTTCAAATTCATCGAATTGCTTCTTCCACTGCGGAGGAATAGGCGACGACTTGATGTTGACGGAACTGACGTGCCACCTTAGCGCCTGCTGCAGGATGTAGTCCACACTGTATCCAAACTTGAGCCAGGTCCCGACCACGCCGCAACTCTCCAGCGATACGGGGCTGCGAGTCCAGGCATTCTGGATGCCGGTTTCAACCACCTGCTCGGGGTAGCGGTCCAGCATCAGCGAGCGCCCGGATTCCTTCTCGCCGCGCAGCATGCCCATGTCTCCCCAGCAATCGAGGCGCCAGCCCGTGCCGTGCTTCACCGCGTAAGCCAGCGCGTGGGCCTGGTCAAAATTCATCAGCAGCGGCGTCCGCTTAAAAGCGTCGAGGTAGATGTCAATGAGGGCCTTCTGATATTTGAACGCCGGCATGTAATGGCTCCAGCCCTCGCCCCAGTAGCCAACCGAAGAGATGTCCACCATTTCAAGATTCGGGTTGCCGTCGTAGCGGGCGCCCGCCGCCGCAACCAGTTCTCCCCAGTACTTCAAATAGAGCGGGTCGCTGAAATCCGGCTGCCAGATGTTGCCGTCCGGGTCTGTGGGCTTGTTGGCGCGCTGCGCGCCGGAGTTCCGGTACCACTCCGGCAGAGGGTGCCGCTCGTCATAGGGCATCATGCGGATGGCCAGCGTCTGGCCGTGCTCGCGCGCTTCCTTGAGGGCCAGATCGATGATGTTCCAGTTGTATTTGCCGTGCTCCGGTTCCAGCACATTCCAGAACCAACGGCAGTAGGAGATCGAACTTCCAGGGAAGTCCGGCTTTTCCGCCGAAGAGTTAACCGTCGACGTCGGCCCAGCCTCGGACCACCGCAGCCCCGCATTCAGAGCATCGCCGTTGAACCGCTGGAACGTTTGGATCCCCATGCCGGGATTCACCAGCACGGTGTCAATCTCTTTGGGACGCACAATCACGTTATCGCTCTGCGCAAACGCCAGCGCGGCCGAAAACATGAGCACGCAAACAACGCCAATCGACTTGAAACGCATGGGCCCTCCCCACTTCAACGCTTGTAAAGATTCGGCCCAGTGCCAAAACAACAGTCGAGCCAATCTTTCACCGCGAGATTGTAACACCGTTCCGGCATGCTCTGAAGGAGATATCTGAAGGAGATAAGGTTGCGCGGCCATTTATATTGGGAGTACGATGCTTCTCGTTCGCAAAGTTTGTGCTGGGGAAATTTTATGACGAAACGGAACGCTACAAGGCCGGCCATGTTGCGCCTGCTCCTCGCTCTCACTTTCGCCAACCTCTATTTTCCGGGCCTGTGCAGGACGCTCAAGGCCCAGCAATGGCCCGATTATGGCGGCGACCCGGGAGGTTCCAAATACTCGCCGCTTCAGCAGGTGAACCGGGCGAACGTGGACAAGCTGCGCCTGGCCTGGATTTTCCACACCGGCGACGTCAGCGACGGAAGCGGGTTCCCGGTCCGGTCGTCGTTCGAGTGCACTCCGCTTGTGATCGGCGGAACGATGTATCTTACCACGCCCTTTGCCCGCGTCATCGCGCTCGACGCCGAAACCGGAAGGCAGATCTGGGCGTTCGATCCCAAGCTGGAAAGAGAGCGGCCCTACAACCTCTACATCAACCGCGGCGCAGCCTTCTGGCAGCACGGCAACGACAAGCGGCTGTTTTTTGGAACGCTCGACGGCAGGCTATTTGCACTCAACGCCGCCACGGGCAAACCGATCCCGGGCTTTGGGCAGGGCGGATACGTCAATCTGAGAAAAGGAACCGCGGATGATTTCCCCGACCGCCTCTCGGGGATGTCGTCGCCCCCGCTCGTCTACAAAGATCTGGTGATTGCCGGATCGATTGTCTCCGACTCCGAGCCGCAGGGCCCCAGCGGCGATGTGCGGGCTTTTGATGTCCACACCGGTAAACTCGTGTGGCGCTTTCATGTGATCCAGCGGCCGGGCGAAGCCGGAAAGGAAACCTGGCCGGACTCCGCCTGGAAGCAGCGGGGCGGCGCGAACGCCTGGTCCATGCTGAGCTGCGATGTGAAGCGTGGAATCCTTTATGTTCCCGGCACGTCGCCTTCCTACGACTACTATGGCGGCGACCGCAAAGGGAAGGACCTGTTCGGCAACTCGCTGATTGCCCTCGACGCCGCCACAGGACGCCTGCTGTGGTATTACCAGCTTGTGCATCATGACATCTGGGATTATGACCTACCCGCACAACCCGCGCTGGTGACCGTACACCGCGACGGGCAGGCAATCCCGGCGGTTGCGCAGGTCACCAAGATGGGTTTTGTGTTCCTTTTCAACCGGGTAACGGGGAAACCCCTGTTCAAGATTGAAGAGCGCAAGGTCCCGGCAAGCACCATTCCGGGCGAGCAGACGTGGCCCACCCAGCCGTTCCCCCTGCTGCCTCCGCCGGTCATCCGTCAGACGTTTTCACTTGGCGACCTCACCGACGTCACTCCCGAATCGCGCGCTGAATGCAAAAAGTTGATGGGTGATGCAGGCCCCGGCGGCATCTATCATCCCTGGGGTCTGAAAAAGACAATCATCTTTCCCGGCACCAACGGCGGCACCAACTGGGGAGGAGCTTCGTTTGACCCGTCGACGGAAACGCTTTACGTCAACGCCATGGCTGAGGGGCAGATCGGAAAGATGAAAAAGGCGCGGCCGGGTTCGGCCATCGCCTACCGGCTGGCAGGCGAACGCTTCCAGGATTCCAACCACTATTTTTGCGCGAAGCCCCCATGGGGCCTGCTGACCGCCATTGACCTGAACACGGGCAAATTCCGCTGGCAGGACCGCCTGGGCGTGGTGGATGCACTGCTGGCCAAGGGCATTCCACCCACAGGTTCCGCCAATCTGGGCGGCCCCATCGTGACAGCAGGAGGATTGCTCTTTATCGCCGCAACCAACGACGGCCGCTTTCGCGCTTTTGACAAAGACACCGGCAAGGAATTGTGGGAGACGCGCCTGCCCGCCAGCGGCTTTGCAACTCCCATGACTTTCCTGGGGCCGAAGACAGGCAGGCAATATATCGTGATCGCGGCGGGCGGCGGCAACAAGTACGATCCGCATTTTGCCGACGCGCTGGTGGCCTATGCGCTGCCTTAATCACCTTTGCAGGATGATGGCATGACGCGCCGCGCTCGAAATCTGCTTCAAATAGGGGTGATCTGCGCTTTCGCCTTCACGGCTGCAACCGTGCCAGCCGTCGCTGCCTTCGCGCACGCGGCAAAGGCAGAGCAAGGTGCAACAAAACCTGTCGTGCAGCCGGTCCCGTTCAGCCACAAGCTCCATTGCGAAAAAAACATCCCCTGCGTGCTCTGCCACCAGACGGCCACTTCAGGCGAGACGGCCGGGCTGCCCGAGGCGGACGTCTGCATGACCTGCCATCAAACGGTTGCCGCTGATAGCCCCGCCATCCGCAAAATCGCGGCCTATGCCAAACAGCACAAGCCAATCCACTGGGCACGCGTTTACAAAATCCAGGATTTTGTTTTCTTCAGCCACAATCGGCACGCCAACGCCAAAGTGGCGTGCTCGGCGTGCCACGGCAAAGTGTGTGAAAGTGACGTGTTGAAGCATGAAGTCAAATTCTCGATGGTGTTCTGCGTCAATTGCCACAAGGAAAGCAAGGCAACCCTGAAGTGCAACGCCTGCCACACGCTTTCCATGTGACATAAAGCCGCGCCAACCGCGGAAACAGCCGCAACGTGCCTCGGTGCCTGCGTGCACGTTCCGGAGCCACCCACCAGCGTCGCCCCATCATGCCAGGCCATGGTCTACGATCCATGGTGCTGTAGGCTCTCTTATGTTGTAGAATTTCGCTTCCTGAGTAATCGGGAGATTGCTCCGGCCCAAGACGCGCGTCCACGAAGTACGGCTTTAGCAGGTTGTTGAAAAAGTCCCTGCGCTACGTCATCCTGAGCGAAGCGAAGGATCTGCTTTATTCATTTTCAGTAAGATACAGCAGATGCTTCGCTTCGCTCAGCATGACGGTTGTTTTTTTCAACAACCTGTTAGTAAATCAGTCTCGCGGCATTCGAAGATGTAAGTCAAACGGCCGGAGGTCCTCTATATTTGTGCACAGGAGATTTGCCATGACTCGCCTAAAAGTTCTCGCGCTCGCCACACTCTTGCTGGCTGGGATGTCCTTCTCCCTCCCGATTGCTGAAGCACAAACTGCAGGCGGCGGATTCCAGGCCTGGCAGGTGAGCACCGGCATGCGGCTGACTCCCGCCAGCATGCAGACGGAAAGAGGCGCGGAAGCCAGCGCCGAAGCCTTCCGAAACGAAATTGTCTCCATGCAGTTTGCCATCCGTTCCGCCAGCGCGCTCAAGCCCTTCACAGCCTCGTGTGAAGCCAGCGGAGCGGCCGGCGCGAAGGAGCTTCCCTGCTCCTGGGTCGAGATTCGCTATCCCGGTTACGTGCCGGTGGTGGAGCGCGGCGAGCTCATGGCCGATCCGCTGTTTCCGTCTCCTCCCGATGAAATCAAACCCAACTGGACGCAGGGTGTCTGGCTCACCATTTCCGTCCCTGCCGATGCCGCCGCGGGCGACTACAAGGGCGCGCTTGCAATTCACGCCGGCGATGAGAGCAAGACGTTTGAGGTCTCGCTTCGCGTGCTCGATTTCGCCCTGCCCGGCATGGGCAAAGGAAACTTTGATCTCAACATCTGGCAGGACCCTGCGGCCGTGGCCCGCGTGGCCAAAGTGCCGCTGTGGTCACCCGAGCACTGGAAACTGGTGGAAGCCTACACTCGCGACCTTGCCGCCCACGGGCAGAAATCAATTTCAACCAGCATCATTAACGATCCGTGGCGTTCGCAGACCGGTTTTCTTTATCCTTCCATGGTGCAGTGGAGTTTCCCGGGAAGTTACAAAGCGGGAGAAGCGTCCAAATTCCAGTTTGATTTTTCTGTGTTTGACCGCTACGTGGAAATGATGATGAAGGCGGGAATTGATAAGTCCATCCAGTGCTTCTCGATGGTGGACGGCCCCGGAAGCACGTCACTCTGCAACATCGGGTACACAGACACCAAAACCGGCGAATTGCGCATCTGCCCCACCCACGTTGGCGACGCGGCATACCGCGACGTCTGGGGAGCTTTCCTGCCGGCCCTGGTGCGCCACCTCAAACAGCACGGCTGGCTCAGCCGCACCTACATCGGCTTCGACGAAAAGCCGCAAACTATCATGGACGGAATTCTCAGCGTTCTTAAAGCGGACGCCCCGGAATTGAAGGTATCGCTTTCGGGAGGAAGTTCCAGCGAGGAATCCGCCACGGCCGGCGATCTGGTCCTTTACTATGACGCGCTCTCCAACCGTGCCGCCGTTCGCAAGCTGCTGAAGGAGCGGCGCAAGGTGGGCCCGACCACTTTCTACACGGCCTGCGGCACCCCCTCGCCCAACACGTTTATTTACTCGCCGCAATGGGAATCGCGCCTGCTGCCCTGGATCGCCTTCCAGCATGGGCTGGCAGGCTATGCGCGTTGGGCCTACCAGTCATGGCCGGCCGATGTCTGGAAAGAGCCGGAAAGCCGCTGGCATTCCGGCGACAGCTTCCTGGTCTATCCGGGCGAAGACGACCCCATCGACAGCACCCGTTGGGAACTGCTGCGGCAGGGCATCCAGGATTATGAAGCGCTTGAAATACTGAAGCAGAAGATTGCAGAGCTGCGCAAAACTCCAGGGCATGAGCACCAGGCAGCAAGTCTCGAAAGAAGAATGATGAGTGCCGTCGACAGAGCAACCGACCTGAACACGTGCCACGGCATTCCCAGTCCCGGGCTTTCGCGGCGCGACGTCAACGCACTGATGGCAGAGGCTGAAGGGAGAGAAAGCATGAGCTACACCAGCAACGCCCGTATCATTTCAAAATTTTCAGCCAGGGATTTTGTGCCCGATGGCAACCTCGACAAGGCGGTGTGGAAGTCGGCCGACTGGGTACACGTGGACCACGACATGTCCGGCAAAAAGGACTATCCGCAGTCCGCAATGGACATCGCCACCGTCTGGACGCCGCACTACGTCTACTTTGCCTATCGCTGCAAATACACCGAGCTGAACATCTATAAAGACCCGGACCCGGCGGCTGAAAAGTGGGGGCTTTGGGACCGCGACGTGGTGGAAGTGTTCCTCAACCCGCAGCCTGAGCGCGTGAACCACTACTATGAGTTTGAGGTTTCACCCAACAACCTTTGGATTGACCTGGAGATCAACAAGGACCAGTCGCCGTTCAACGACGCCAACTGGGACTCCCATTTTGACCACGCCACGCACGTCGATCCAGCGAAGCACATCTGGACCGCCGAGGTCCGCATTCCGGTTGCGTCGATGGGCGCCAAAGAAATTTATGCGGGGGCCGAGTGGCGGCTCAACCTGTTCCGCTGTGACGGTCCGGGAGAAGACCACCAGCGGCGTTTCCTGTCCTGGAGCACCATTCCGGAGGGCGCCAGTTTCCACGTCCCCACGCGGTTCGGCATCATCCAGTTCGTCAAGTGATGGAAGACCACGGAGGAATCACAGTTGGGGGACCCAACGCCTGAGCGTTTCGTTACGCTTCGGGAAGTTTTGCAGTCTGCGTAGAAGTTGAAGGAGCTCGCACACGCGCAAACGGAAGGAATTCCGCATCCGAGACCAGGGGGCGATCGCCGGCGTTGCAACTCTTCTCGCCCACTTCCACCAGGTACCGGCCCTGGCTGGCAAAGATCAGCCTGGAGAGCGGGAAATCCGCCAGGACCCTTGTCACTTTTGAGTGGTCGTCCGTTTCAATGAAAATGAACGACGCCTTGCCGGATGGCTCATGACGATAACAGGTCACTTCCCGCACTCCCACCATGACCCGGAGGAAATGGAGGATATGCTCCACGTTTTCTTCCGCCGACTTCACCAGGGCCATCAGCGAAAGTCCCGCCGTTCGTGTTCCCAGCGTCAGGGTTTTGATCTCAACGCCCTTGCGGCGGAACGCGTTCAGCAGCCGTCCGAGGACGATTGGATTATTTTCAGTTTCGAGTGCAACCAGCCATTCCATCATGACCTCCCTCAGCAGCAGGCCCTCGACTTCGAGGCGCCGCCTGGCACGACGCCCGGCGCTTTCTGCGCCGCGTGCCCGTTCGTGTGCAATTACTTTTCCTCCACCGGCACCGGCGGCCCCACCAGCATTTCGGCCAGCGAGGCTCCGGGCGGCACAATGGGGAAAACGTTCTCGTCCGGATCCACAATCACGTCGAGCAAGCGCGGCCCGCGGCCCGCCAGGAAATCGGCCAGAGTGTCTTTTAAGCCCTCCCGGCGCTCGACCTTCGCACCCCGAATGCCGTATGCTTCCGCCAGTTTCGTGAAGTCAGGGACCCGCCCCAGCCTGACATCGCAGTAGTGGTTGTCAAAAAACATGTGCTGCCACTGCCGGACCATTCCAAGCGAGCGATTGTTGACCACCACAATCTTCACCGGAATGCCGTTTTCCGACACGGTTGCCAGGTCGGGGAGCGTCATCTGGAATCCGCCGTCGCCCACAACGGCAATCACCTGCCGGCCTGGGAAAGCCACCTGCGCGCCCATGGCGGCCGGGAAGCCATAGCCCATGGAGCCCAGACCGCTGGACGATAGCCAGGTGCGAGGCTGCGAGAAGCGGTAAAACTGGGCCGTCCACATCTGGTGCTGGCCGACGTCCACGGAAATGATGGCATCATCGTCCGCCTGCTCGGAGATGGCCTCGATGAGATATTGCGGCTTCACGCATGCGGCTTCCCTGTCGTACGTCAGCGGGTGCTCAGCGCGCCAGGTTTCAATCTGGTCCAGCCACTCCCGGCGGCCGGCGGGCGACACCCCGTTTCTCCGCCTCATCTGATCGCGCAGCGATTCAACGAGCGCGCGAAGGATTTCACGAGCATCGCCCACCAACGGAAGGTCCACGCGAACGTTCTTGTTGACCTCGGAAGGGTCCACGTCAATTTGGATCTTTTTCGCCATCGGCGCAAAATCCCTGACACGCGCCGTCACGCGGTCGTCAAACCGCGCTCCAATGGCCACCAGCAGGTCGGCATGGCAGATGGACTGGTTGGTGGCATACGATCCGTGCATGCCCAGCATGCCCAGTGAAAGCGCGTGGCATGAAGGAAACGCTCCCAGGCCCATCAGGGTCGTGGTCACCGGGATGCCGGTAAGTTCCGCCAGCTCCCGCAATTCCTCCGCCGCTCCGGAAGCGATGACGCCCCCGCCCACATAAAAAACAGCCCGGCGGCTTTTCAGAACCATCTCCGCGGCGCGTTCCACATCCTTGTCATGCCACTCCCGGCGCCGCTCCGGCTGAGACCACTGAGGTTCAGCGTTGGGGTCTACGGACGCCCTTTCAATCAGCACGCTCTTGGGAAGGTCAACCAGCACGGGGCCCGGCCGCCCGGAAACGGCAATCTCAAAGGCCTGACGAATCACGCTGGGAATCTCCGCCGCGGAACGCACCGCAAAGGAAAACTTGGTGGCCGGCATGCTGATGCCGATGGTGTCACCCTCCTGGAAGGCGTCTTTGCCAATCACTTCGGCAGACACCTGCCCGGTGAGCGCAACCACCGGAATCGAATCCATAAATGCGGAGGCCAGCCCTGTGATCAGGTTGGTCGCGCCCGGGCCGGAAGTCCCCACGCAAACCCCGGGCTGCCCTGTAACCCGCGCGTAGCCATCCGCCGCAAAGGCCGCAGCCTGCTCATGGCGCACCAACAGGTGGCGCAGGTCTCCCTTGTAAAGCGCGTCGTAAAACGGAAGCAGCACACCGCCCGGGACGCCAAAGAGCACCTTCACGTTCTGCCGCAACAGGCTTTCAATCAGAATTTCAGAACCATTCGGTAATTTCATTGTCAGGATGCTCCTACCGCCTCTCTAAAACCCCATACGGCGGGCGGCTCCCGGCCGCGCAAGCGGCAGGAACCATCAACGGCCGTTTTGACCTTGTCACAACTCGGAAAAACATCAGCTTCCTTCCCTGCACGATTTCGGGGGATACCCGGCCATCGCGCAGATAACTTCTCTTCGCTCAATGACTTACAATACATTTAGGTGGAAAAATGAGAAATCAGCCCCCGAGGGGGCCGCTAATGATGATGGTGAGGATT
Organism: Acidobacteriota bacterium; assembly: GCA_021789565.1. Next base: position 1,927 of record JAJYJL010000132.1, on the reverse strand, counting down.
GTGGGTCGCAGGTTTTTACCGGGCAGGCCAGCGTCTCCCATACCCGCGTTCTGACTTACGTTTTGGCTCATTCCGATTGCCATAATTTCTTCCGTCGACGGCATGGGTCAATGCCACGCCTTATGACTATTACGACTCAACCTGGTCGAAATGTCAAGACCAAAGCTTGACGGCCTTCCCCGCGGGCTGCGGTCCTAGCCCAGCAATCTAGCACCCTGGCGCGCCGCTGGAGCGCCCTCCGTTCCATCCCGGGAAGCGGCAGACGGAGGGCGCTCCCTCAGGCTGCAGCCTAGCCCCAGCAGACGTGCTGATGATCAATATCCAGGTGCCCCACAAGCCTCTTGGTCAGCGGCGCGGTGGAGGGCGACATCTGTTCCCGGATGTGGTCCATCGCGGTTTCGTTCAGCCGTTTGAAGTGGCGCAGCAGGGCCGTGTTGTGGTTGATGTACGCCACCTCCGGCATTCCGATCACGCCGGTTGTCACCGGCAGGCTCACCGAGTAGCTGAGCAGTTCGTTGATATTCGTTTTGCCGGGGCCGTCGCCCAGCAGAAACTCCTGCCCGGTAATCTTCATGGCGATGATGCCCAGCTTCTTTTTGCGCGCGGCCGGCAGGGCCGTTTCTTCGAATTTCCCGTTGCGCGCCGCATTCAGCGCCATCTGGGTGCAATCCAGCGGATGCCGCTCGATGGCCTTGGCCAACGTGGGGCCGTCGGTGTGGCTGGTCATTCCAATAAACCGGGTCATCTTCTGCTCTTTGGCTTCCAGCAGGCCCTTCATGGCCCCGTCGGGAGCTTCAATTTTCGCCAGGTCATCGTCAAACGCGAGGCTGTGGATGTGGACCAGGTCAACGTGGTCCATGTCGAGGCGTTTGAGGCTGATTTCCAGGTCGCGCATAAAACCGTCACGCGTCCGTTGTTCAATTTTGGTGGCCAGAAAAATTCCCTTGCGGCGGGTCTTCAGGACCTTGCCGATTCGCCGCTCGCTTTCGCCCTGGGGACTGCCATACGCATGGGCAGTATCGACATAGGTGATTCCCAGATCGAGGGCGTGATTCAGGGCAGCCAGCGCCGCCTCTTCGTCTTTATACATGCCAAAGCGGCTGCCGCCGCCAAAAGCCAGGATGGATACACTTTCGCCGGTCTGTCCGAGCATCCGGTAAGGAAGCCGCTCCACCGTGGCGCCTTCCGCCGTCCCGTGGAGGCCCGTCAGGATTCCAACACCTGCTGCGCTGCCTAATGCAAGACCCTCGAGGAACTTCCTGCGAGAAACATCCTTGCTCATAGCCTGCTCCTTTGCCGGAAAAGTCAGCCTTCAGGAACTACGAAGGCGCTTCGGATCCGGTGATTGTCCACTCTGCGTCTAATAAGGGCGACAATATACTTCACAACTCCAAATGCTCAGTGTGATTTTTCATTGGCCGTAGGCTCGGCGGTCATCTTATCCTTGCCGCAGTTCAAACATTTGTAATACTTGTTTGTGCGGCCATCTGGAGTTTTGGATTCTCGCACGAAAACAATATGAGGATTGTCGCAATCACAACCTGGGATAGGCATATCAATACCTCCGCTAATAAGCGCAGTGTACCTTAAGTCTTGGGCCTTTGCGACGGGAAAATCTCCTCATTTCGCTTTGGGGGTCCCCACAGCAATAAATGAAATTTGTTCCGCGTCAGGCGTTCCGGTATCGAAATTCTGTTGCAAGGTGGTCCGGGCCGGCAATATGTCAGGGAAGAACGTTTTGTAGAGGCCGTTCATCTGGCCATAATCCTGCATGCCGCGCAGGTAGACGGTGGACCACACCACGTTCGAGAAGTCCATATCCGCTTCCTGCAAGCCATCCAGCAGGTTCCGCATCGACTGCCGCAACTGCAGGTCGAATTCAGGCGTAACAACTCCCTGGTCCGGAATAAACCCACTCTTGGCGGAA
>JAJYJL010000131.1 GCA_021789565.1 Acidobacteriota bacterium | reverse complement strand
AGTCCACAACGATCCTGCCATCGCGGCATCATTTCTTGCTCCGGTGATCCATCAACTCCAGGCGCAGGGAGTGGGAACGGCCGGCGAGATCTATGATGCCGACCCGCCGTTTACTCCTCGAGGATGCATTGCCCAGGCCTGGACTGTGGGCGGAATCCTGGAAGCGTGGGAAAAGACGGCGATGCTTACCCTGCCGCTGAAATAGGCCTGGACTTGCGCAAGCCAGCGTTGGCGTCCGGTGAAGCGTGCGTCAACCGCCGGCAAGTTCGTCGTTACTAAGGGGTTGGCTTGGGCACGGGCGGCGGCAATGCGCGGGCCTTGATTTCCGACTGGAATCCAACCCTCTTGTGGGCCCCGTCGCAGAAGGGCTTGTTTTCCGAATGTCCGCAGCGGCAGAGGCTGATCGAGGTGCGGCCGGCAAGGTCGAACACCCCGCCTTCCATGTCGCAGAGTTCGAAATCACCCTCAATCCGAATCGAGCCGTTGCTGCGGACCGTAATTTTTGTTGCTGCCAAAGGTTCCTCCGAGATCGAAAAATATCCAAAAGTATCAAAAACATCTGAAAATGCCGGATGTTTGTCAAAAAGGTTTGATCAGAACCATGACCAGAATTCCGATGAAGATGAGAGCGATGCCGCCGTGCAGCATCATGCATTCTTTGCGCTGAAGCCTGATCTTGCCAGCATGAAAGGCCTTGGCCCGGATGTAGGTGATGGCATCCAGAACGATCAGGATGACCACCAGAAACAGTTTGACGTGGAGCCACACCGCGTGACCGTAATACTGCGGATTGGTTGAAATCAGGATGGCGCCGGAAATCACGGTGATGATGGCCCCGGGATGTGCAATGCCATTGAAGAGTTTCGCTTCCAGCCTGCTCAGAAGCTCGTGGACTTCCGCCGACTCCGCGTCCGCGTCCGTCGCCAGAACGTGAGTGACGACAAGAAGGCTTCCAAGCCAGAAAACGATACCAAGGATATGGAACACCAGCGTCCACGTCAATAAAGAGCTCATGATCATTCGCCTCGACGCGTCGTTCGGACCCTGAAAATGCATTTGAGCGCTGCGGCGCTTTTCACCCCGTCACGCCGGCGCCGCAACCCACTATTGAAACACAAAACCTGCTTCCGTGCGAAGCCGATAAACGCGCGTTCATTCCTCAAATCATCGCAGGCCGAAAAAGATGTTCCGGCTTGCTGAATTTCCAGCCGGCACGCTTCAGACTGGCCGGTAAAGGTGGTAGAGCATCCAGTAGACCACGACACCGGTGACAGAGACGTAGAGCCAGATGGGCAGCGTCCAGCGGGCAATTCGCTTGTGAAGGTCAAAACGATTGCGCCAGGCGCGGTAGAGCGTGACCAGGGCAAGTGGAACAACGGCGGCCGCCAGAACGGAGTGCGTTCCCAGCAGTGCAAGATAGAAGGTCCGCAGTGCCCCGTGGCCCTGGAAGTAAACGATGCCGCGCAGGTAGTGGCCGGCCAGGTAGAAAACCAGAAAGACAGTTGAGGCAATAAACGCCGAAACCATGCAGGCTTTGTGGGCCTGAATCTTTTTTCGTCGGATGAAAACGTATCCGGTGGCCAGCAGCACTGCGCTGAGAGTGTTGAGACAGGCTTCGATGGCTGGGAAGTAGGAGACCATGCAGGTCAGAACCGAACTTTGTCAAGCATCATCAGGCCGAACACCAGCGGAAGATAAAGGACGGAAGCAAGCACCAGGCGCCTGGCCAGCACATTGGTCCGGTTTCGCGCCATGCGGGCACCGTGGAGCAGGAAATAGGAGCCCAGCACTGCGGTGCCGAACAGATAAACTTTCCCCACCTGTCCGATCAGGGGCGGGACCATGCTCACCACGATGAGAGCCGCCAGGAAAGCGATGATCTGGCGGCTGGTAAGCCTGCCGTCCAAGTCATTCGGGGGCAACATGCGCAATCCCGCGCGGGAGTAATCTTCGCGGTACATCCAGGCAATCGCCAGGAAATGTGGAAATTGCCAGAGGAAGAGGATCGCGTAGAGAACCAGAGATTCGGCGTTCAGGCTGCCGCGCGCCGCTGCCCATCCGATCAGTGGAGGCATGGCGCCCGGAAAAGCTCCGATCAATGTGCAGAAAGCGGTTCTCTTTTTGAGCGGCGTGTAAACCAGCAGATAAGTGATGAGCGTCAGCAACGCCAGAACGCTGGCCAGCGCGTTGACTTCAACCCAGAGCAGCAGGCCGCCGCTGATGGCCAGCAGGATCCCGAAGGCAAGGGCCTCGACGGCCTTGATACGCCCTGTCGGCAAGGGCCGGCGCGCCGTGCGCCGCATGGACGCGTCAGACTTACGTTCAATATATTGGTTCAAGGTTCCGGTACCGCTGGCAACCAGCAGCGTTCCGAGCAGCGTATTCAGCAGCAGCAGAAAATCAAAGCGGCCGCGCAGGGCGACATAGTAGCCCGCCAGAGTGCTGATCACTACCAGGAAATTGACCTCGGGTTTGGTCAGCACCCAGTAATCGCTGAGCCTGCCGAGAAGTACCTTGCGGAAATTTCCGGATGCGGCGCTTGATGCCGGATTCTGGTCCTTCTTTTCTGCTGCGATACTCATGTTACAACTCTGTCTGGCCCTTAAATCAAACCTCCCAGTGGTCCAGTATGATGCGAAGCCTATCGCGCGCCTGAAGGGCAAGAAGCACGCCTGATTTCTGGACAAGTGCTCGGGAAGCCGGATGGATCGTCTGTGGCATCGTGGCGGAGAGATCCGCCTGCGGACGATCTTGCAATCAAACAAATTTTGAAAAGGCCCGCAATTCAGTCCGAAAATGAAAAGATCCTGCCGTACCTGCCGATGCCTTCAATTGCAGAACATTTGAGTTCGGAGCCCCTCCGAACTGCCGTCTGGCTGACAACGCACGCTGCGCCTGAGATCGAAACTTCGTATTCTACCACTACTTTGGTCGTTTGTGGCAGTTGATCTTGGCGGGTGGGTTCTTGGGGAATCTTCGGCGCCTCCGTATGTTTGTCCCCTGGCATCACTGCTTGTACTACAACTTAACCACAAGCAGAGTGAATAGATATATCCACAGGCCGTCCATAAAGTGCCAGTAGATGGCCGTTATATCGACGGCAATACGTTTGCGCGGATTAAGAATGATCTTGTGCCTACGGAACACGAGGTACAAAAGAGCGAGAATACCGCCCAGTAGATGCAATCCGTGGGCGGCCGTGAGCAAGTATATGAAGGAACTGCTCGGATTCGTATTGATGTAAATTCCTTGCGCAGCCAGTTCCCGCCAGGCCACCAGTTGTCCCGCGATGAATGCAATCCCCAGCCCCGTGGTGACATGCAACCAGCGGACAAATTGCTTCTCCGCTTCTCTTTTCAACGCCCTTTTTGAGAGTTCAAGCGTAAAGCTGCTGCTGACCAGAACAAGTGTGTTGTAGTAGAGGAGCGGAGGTACAGCTGTGTGAATCCAGTTGTTGGATTCAACCGCGCGCGCCACCATGACCGCCGTAAGGGCAAGAAACAGCATGGAGATCGATAAAATGGCGACCCAGATGGCAATCCGGTAAGCCCCCAGAGGAAGTAGCGGGTTTGACCCACCTCCGTACCCGCGACCGCCGGGACCGTCACCTCCGCCCCGCCCGTCATTCCCTCTTCCCGGTGGTGGCGTCGAGCCTGTCGGCTGCTTCGGCTTGGCCGGCGTCAGAACTGCTGATCCCATAGGTTTGCCCCGTCCGTTTAGATTATCACGATGAATTAACGCGACGGGTACAAATTTCCGGAGCACATTCGGGGCCGTCAGGTCTTATTCAGCGCACAAAGCGCCAGAATAGGCTTGCCCGTGTGTCGAGCGATGGTATCATGTTGCCACAAGCTTTAAGCAGCGAGCCTCGCCAAGCGAAATGACGCATTGGTGCGCTGTTTCAGAGAAAATTGGCCAGACAGGGGAACTGGATCGGATGGACCAGATAGTTTCCAGTCCGGCCATCGGCATTGGACGCGGCTGTGTCTCCAGGAACGGTTACACAAGACCGCTTCCCCACCCGGTCGGCCGAACCTGGACGCGTTGTTTCTAAGACCCTGCCAGAGAAGAAGGTGAAAGAATGCCAAGTACCCAGAGCCGTTCAATCCATCTGTTCAACTTCAGGGGGATCAATGTGTTCCTGCACTGGTCGTGGTTCCTGGTTGCACTGGTCGAGATCAATTCCCGCGCAAAAAGCTACTCTTCGCTCACTTGGAACGTACTGGAATATCTTGGGCTGTTCCTGATTGTCATGCTGCATGAGTTCGGCCATGCGCTCGCTTGCAGGCAGGTTGGCGGTACTGCCAACCGGATTGTGCTGTGGCCCCTCGGTGGCATCGCCTACGTGCAGCCTCCGCAACGGCCCGGAGCCACGCTCTGGAGCATTGCGGCAGGCCCGCTGGTCAACGTGGTTCTGATACCGGTACTGATGGCGCTTGTTATGATGAGCTCGGTGTTTGGCTGGGCGCAGTCCACACCCGATGTTCATACGTTTCTGTTATCACTTGCGTTCATCAACAGCATTTTGCTTGTTTTCAACCTATTGCCGATTTACCCGCTCGATGGTGGCCAGATCCTGCGGTCAATCCTATGGTTCTGGGTGGGACGGGCACGGAGCCTTATGGTAGCGGCTGTCATCGGCATGGTCGGTGTGGCGGGGCTCTTCGTCTACTCTTATTTGACGCAATCTATCTGGCTTGGGGCGATTTCCGTGTTTATCCTGATTTATTGCTGGGGAGGATTGCGGCAGGCGCAGGCGCTCTCACGCGTTGCGAAAGCTCCCCGCCGTGAAGGCTTTGCCTGTCCATCATGCAAGACCGCCCCGCCCCTGGGTCCTTATTGGCTTTGCGGCCGCTGCCGCAAGGCTTTCGACACCTTTGAATCGCAAGCGGTCTGCCCCAATTGCCAGGCCCGGTTTGCCAAGACGGCTTGCCTGGAGTGCAGCACGGCGACACCCATGGCTGAATGGGCCTCTCCCGCAACCGCGACTCGAGAGGCCGCACCAGTTGACGCTTCAAGCTCAGTCTCCCCCGGCACGGAATAGGGAATTTCGCCAGTGTTATGAATGAGTTAAGTTTTTACAGACAGGAGGGGGTAGCCAGCGATAGGCTATAAGAGTAGGCTCCAGTGCATGAGAATGAAGTTCCTGTTTAACCCCTCACAACCGCTGATTGTTCCACGTGAAACATCGTTCTTTCCCGTTCCTCTACTCTATGAGCCGCTGCGACCGGTAAGGCGTAGCTCGGGCTACCTCATGACAAATGTCGCAAAGTTGCCAGATGCTGCCGCCTATTCTAGAATATTTTCTGATGCTCGACAGGAACAATGTCCGCGAACTGCTCACGCTGTTTAGGATTTCTCTTCCCGACGAAACCATTGACAAGCTCCTCGTCTATCTCAATCTTCTCCTTCGCTGGAACCAGAAGATCAATTTGACATCGGTCAGAACTCCTGAAGAGTGCATAACCAGGCATTTTGGCGAGAGTTTTCTTCTTTCGCACGTGGTACATTTGGGAGGGCGTCTGCTCGATATCGGTAGTGGCGCAGGATTCCCAGGCTTAGCCGTTAAGCTGATCGCACCGCAGCTTGAAGTTGTCCTATTGGAACCACGTGCCAAAAAGCGGGCCTTCCTGAAAGAGGTTTCCAGAGCATGCGACATGAGTTCAGTATTGGTTCTTGACAGCAGGGTGGAAGCCTTTTGGAGAACCGAACCGGTTCGATCTTTCGATATCGTTACAGCGCGGGCTGTGGGAGGCCTCGAATCGCTGGTACCACTTGCAGCCGACCTGCTGAAAGTAGGCGGATCGCTCTGCCTCTGGGCTGGCAGGCAACAGGAGGCGGAAATAAGGCAATTTACCCCCGACCTGCGATGGTCGGAGCCCGTCGAGATTCCGCTCAGCCATGAAAGGATGGTTCTGGCAGGCAGGCGAGTGAGGATGACATTATAGTAAGCCATGGAATATCAAATTCTTACAGATAATTTCCCGATAAATACCGACCATGTTTCACGTGAAACATCACAATAACCCTTGATTTAAAAGCCCTGCTTTGATAGGTTCTCATCCTCCTGTTCCGGAATGAAAAGACCATGGGACGTGTTATCGCCATTGCCAATCAGAAAGGCGGAGTGGGCAAAACGACCACCGCCATCAACCTGGCCGCATCTCTGGCTGCCCAGGATATGTGGACACTGGTAATTGACTGCGATCCGCAGGCGAATACCACCAGTGGTTTCGGCTTTCCGAAGGATCCATCACGTCGCTCGCTTTACCACTCGCTGATTCTGGACACTCCCCTTACGGAACTTATTCTTCCCGGCCCCGCCGAGGGAATCCAATTGATTCCGTCCGACAAGAACCTCGTAGGGGCCAACGTGGAACTTGTCTCCAGGGCTGCAAGGGAACAGGTCCTCCGCGGAAAGCTAGACCCCATTCGAGATCGCTTCAATTACACCCTGCTCGACTGCCCGCCGGCGCTTGATCTGCTTACACTCAATGCGCTCGTCGCCGCCGATTCTGTCCTTGTGCCTATCCAATGCGAATATTTCGCCTTGGAGGGGGTGTCAGAGCTTCTGGATACCCTGATCCGCATCCGCCGTACCCATAACCCGAAGCTAGCTGTCGAGGGCATTTTGCTGACCATGTTCGATGATCGAACCAACCTTTCGCATCAGGTACACGACGACTTAAAGGACTTTTTTGGTGATCAGGTTTTTGAAACCATGATTCCCAGAAATGTCCGTTTGGCAGAGGCACCAAGCCACGGTAAACCCGTGCTGCTTTACGATCCTGAATGCCGCGGATCTGAAAGCTATCTTAAACTTGCAAAAGAGGTTATAAGCCATGACCAGAAAGGCGCTGGGGCGAGGATTGAACGCCCTGTTGCGGGAAACTGAGGCACCGGCTTCTGCAGCGGAGCTTGAACAGATATCGCTGAACCTCATCGATCCCAATCCTTTCCAGCCACGGACTCAGTTGCCGGCGGACGGCCTGGACGAGCTTGCCAACTCAATCCGCGTGAGTGGATTGATCCAGCCTATCCTCATTCGTCCGTTCGGAGAACGCTACCAGCTTATCGCAGGGGAGCGGCGCTGGCGAGCCGCAAGCATGGCTGGCCTCGAAAAAGTGCCGGCGGTCATCCGGGATATCGGCGATGCCGAGGCACTTGAGCAGGCACTCGCTGAAAACCTCCTGCGGGAAGCTCTTAACCCTCTTGAAGTTGCCAAGGCCTATGAGAGACTCCAGGAGGAGTTCCACCTGACCCACGAACAGATTGCGGAAAGGCTTGGCGTCAACCGTACGACAGTGACAAACACCCTTCGGCTCCTGGGTTTGCCTCCCGCAGTCCAGGCCCTTCTGCTGGAGGACAAGATTTCCGCCGGCCATGCGCGGACGCTCCTGACTCTGAGTTCTGCGGAGGCGCAAACGAAGCTCGCAGAGGCCGTTATCGAGAAGGGACTTTCCGTCAGGAACCTGGAGAACCTTGTGGCTCCACGAGGAGGCGCCAAAGGGAAAGCAGATCCGAAGCCTGTTCCCAAAGTTGATGCGAATCTGCGGGCGGCCGTTTTGGACCTCGAGCGAGCACTTGGCACGCGGGTCAGAGTTGTCGGAAGTGAACGGCGGGGGAAGATTGAAATCAGCTATTTCTCCGCGGAAGACCTGAGCCGTATTTATGATTGGATAATACGTACTTAGATTATATATCATTATTTTATAACACTTTTAAAGCAATCATAGCATCCGCTGAATCACAGCACGCATGGAGGGGGTTATGGCGTTGAAGTTCCGTGAACTGTTCGGAGGGAGGTCGTCGGACCCTTTGGTTGATCAGGAACTTGTTGGACTGCTCGAGCCGGGGCTTGAGTTCGAAGGCAAGCTGACGGTTTCCTCCGGCATGATTCGGATCAACACCCACATCAAGGGCGAAATACATTGTTCCGGAGCCGTGATTATCGCCGAACAGGGCGAAGTGGAAGGAGACATCCGAACCAAGTTTATCAGCGTAGCCGGCAAAGTCAAAGGAACAGTGCATGCCGCCGAAAAGATCGAAATCAAGGCCAATGGTGTTGTGTTGGGTGACATCCATACGGTATCCCTTGTCGTGGAGCCAGGCGGGTACTTCGACGGGCAGTGCCACATGCCAACACCCGTCGCACCAAACCAGTCCGCAGAACTTGAAGACGCGCAGCAAAAAACGTAGGGCGGGCAGATTCGATGCAAATCGTCCGCCACAGGAGAAAGCTCCGGACTCCTGCGCTGATTGCCGGATGCTACTCCACTGCCAGCGAGTTTTTGTGACTGAAACCCTCCTCCTCAAGAAATTCTTAGCCCGGGACTATCTGTTCGAACATCGCCTCCAATATTGGCCGGCCCTTCGGCCTGAGTGATACTCAGCATGACGACTGTCGTGATCGGCGGACATTCCCGCAACATCGGCAAGACGTCAGTCATGGCGGAACTGATCCACCATATCCGCCCGCCGGATTGGGTCGCTGTAAAAATAACTCAATACGGCCACGGAATCTGTTCCCTCAATGGCGAGCCGTGCTCGTGTGATCCAGGTGAGCACGGCTTCCTGCTAACAGAGGAACGCGAGCGCAACGGACGGGGCGACACTCGCCGGTTCCTTCAGGCCGGCGCGCGGCGATCGCTTTGGCTGCGGGTTCGCCAAGGCCAGCTTCCCCGTGCCATTCCCTCGCTACTCCGCGCCCTCCGCCGGGAAGAGTGGGTGATGATCGAAAGCAACAGCATTCTGGGACACATTTCTCCTGCGATCTACCTGTTTGTACTCGATCCTTCGCAAAACGATTTCAAGGCCTCAGCGCGGAAGTATCTTGAACGGGCCGACGCGCTGATAACAATCGGTCCCGCCAGCGAGCATTCCTGGGCGGGCATCAATGCCAGCATTCTCAACAGCAAGCCGGCTTTCCATCTGGAACGACCGGACGACATCAGTGACGGTCTGGTCGATTTTGTCCGGCAGAAGGTGGGCTTGAGCTGATCCGCGCAAGGCATTGAGGGATAAGGTGGTTATCCTGATGCAACCCCTCTTGTAATTCCCATTCCGTATTCTGGCTGCTTTATCTTCGTGACACCTCCACCACCGCGTTGTAGTCCGGTACGCCGCTTTCGTCGAGCCGCCCGGCCGGAATCAGCACATTGCCTTCGGGCCAGTGGACCTGCAGGCTTCCCGGCTTAATGCGGTCAATTTTCACCCGCCCGCGGAAACTGCCGTACTCATTGCGCAGCACCACGGTATCACCCGTCCTGAGCGCCAGCAGCGCGGCGTCCTCAGCGGCCATCAGAACGTCCTCCCGGCGAGCGCCGTTCAGTGGATCGGTGTCGCTCTGCACGATGCTGTTAAATTGTTTCCCGCGCCGTGTGCTCAGCAGGAACTTCCCTTTCGGAACCTGTTCCTGCGGCCGTTCGACGGCGGAAAAGTGTCCTTTGCCGGTCGGGGTGCCAAAGCCTTCCGTCAGCAGGCGCGGCCCGCCGTATTGGAAGCTGTCGCCCTTCTTGCTCAGCTTTCCGATGCCGCGATAAGTGGGGCAGATGCGGTCGATTTCCGCCCGGATGTCACCTGTGTCCTTCCAAGGGAAGGCCTTTGCCGCACCTTCCGGGTCCATGTGCCGCGCCAGCATCACGGGAATTTCCCATTCGTCGCGAGCCTCGCCCGGTCGCGGGCCGGGAATCTCGGGGCTATAGATCACGCGCCGCTCGGTGCTGGTTTCCGTGCCGCCGCCCCGCTGTTCATAACGGTTCCGCGAGGGCAGCAGGACCACCGTTTCTCCGGGGTCAACTAACATGGTGGGGTTTACGACAATGTCCTGATGGACGCGCAGCCGCAACCGGGCCAGTGCATCGCAAATGCGCTCCGGCTCCGGCAGCGTGTCGATAAAGTTGCCGCCGCTCTGCCACAGCATGTCGATTTCGCCGCGCTCGGCGCCGAGAATCATTTCCGCCGCGCCCATGCCTTTCCACGCCGGCGGCCTAAAGCCCCAAATGTCAGGCGAGGCAAAACGTTCGGCATTCTCCGTGCTCACAGGAAATCCCAGCACATAAGCTGACGGCATGGCGCCCATTTCCGCTCCGCCCTGCACGCCGCTGTGTCCCCGGATAGGCATCAGGCCGGTGTACGGCCGCCCCACGTTGCCGCGCGCCAGTTGCAGGTTCACAATGGCGCGAACGTTGTCGCTGGCATAGCGGTGGTGCGTAACGCCCATGCTCCAGACAAAAACCGCGCTCCTGGCCTTGCCGAAGGCCTCGGCAAAGCGCAACATGTCCGCCCGAGTGAGCCCCGACCCCCGCTCCAGGTCTTCCCAGCGAAGGCTGCGAGTTTTTTTCTCCAGCGCCCTCCAGCCTGTGGTGCGCTCGTCAATAAAGTCGCGGTCGAGCCAGTTGTTTTCAATCAGGTATTTCAACACGCCGTAGAAGAAGGCGATATCGCCGCCGGGCAGCACCTGGAAGAAATCGTCGGCGATCCGCGTTCCAAACAGCGCGCTTTCCATCACCGACGGGATCCAGTAGCGCTCCATGCCGGGCTCGAGGTACGGATTTACCAGGAAAACTTTGGTGCCTGCCTTCTTGGCGTAGTAGAGATACTTGGCGGCCACGGGCTGATTGTTGGCCACGTTGGTTCCCACAAAAACCACCAGGTCGCTGCCAATCCAATCCCGGTAGCTGCAAGTGGTGGCGGCGCAGCCCACCGTAGACATCAGAGCTGTGGTGCTGGGGGCGTGGCAGATGCGGGCGCTGGTGTCAATGTGGTTGGTGCCGATAAAGCGAGCCACTTTCTGGTGGGCATAATAGGCTTCGTTCGTCAGGCCGCGGGAAGTCAGGTACCAGGCCAGACCACGCGGATCGGTCCGCCGCAGTTTTTCGGCAATCACGGCAAGGGCCTCGTCCCAGCTCACGCGCCGGAAACCCTTTTCGCCACGCTGCCGCACCATCGGCACAGCCAGACGCCCCAGCCGGCGCAAACCCTGCTCGTGCTTGTCCTGCAAGGGCGCAACGTCTTCCAGCCGGCGCCAGTCCATGGCGGGCATGGTGTTCAGGCGCAGCAGCCGCAGCCGCACCGCGCACAGATGGATGCCGCTCATCGTCCAGTCGCGCATGCCCTGGGTGCCGAGCGCGCAGCCGTCGCAGCAGCCGTCGTTGAGGATCCGCCACGCGTAGCGCAGGCTGTCTCGGTTTTCCCAGATGGTCTCCAGGATTTCCTTGTAGCCGTTGGGGCGCTGCTGGCCCAGCCCGTAAGGCACCAGGCTCACCCATTCC
>JAJYJL010000130.1 GCA_021789565.1 Acidobacteriota bacterium | reverse complement strand
GCAGCAGCAGGAGGCCTGCCACGAACACTGGCGGGGCCGTCACGGCCAGAAGATTCAGCCATTTGCCGGACTTGGCGTCGCCGCTTTTCGAATTGAAAGCGCTCCAGACGCCGGCGATGGTGTGCACCGCCCAGGCAACGGTCAGCGTGCCGGCAAGCCAGCTCAAGATTCGCGTCACGGCTTGCGGACCGTAAATTGCGATCGCGAAAATCGAAGCCCATGCCAGGCTGAGGATCAGCAGCCATGCTCCCAGGCGCGCCGTCCACTCACGAACCTCGTTGCGCAACAACATGCCCGTCAGTCCCACCTGGAGCGCAGCGGCCTGCAGAAAAACCAGCACAGCGATGGGCACACCGCAGGTTGTAAGGGCGGCGTGGTTGTCCGGCCAATATTTGCCAAGCTGCACGAGCACCAGAAGAACAGCAGGGACTGACAGCAGAGCGTAGCCGGCAAGGGAAACCAGGAACGCTGCCGGTTGATTCCACGCAGGCTCGGTGCGCCTGTTGATCAACCACTGGTAAAGCGAAAGTCCCAGCCAGAACAAAATCGCCAGAAAGCCCCAGCGAGTCCACTGGTAGCCGGAGGCTTTGCCGCCGGCCCAGCATGCCGCCAGGTATGCACTCGCGAACAGGCAGAAACCAATGGAAGCCACAATCAGCCCCTGAGAAGCGCCCACCTCAGATTGCCCGGCAGAGGGTTGGGTTTCTCCCGCTTGCGAGTCCGGCTGGGCCGCCGATTTCCCGCCCGCGGCGCGCAAGGCGGGCCAGAAAAAAATTGCGAACAGGACAAAGGCCAGGATTTCAAACATGAAGGAAACAGGCAGGACCGGCAGGTTTTTCAGATACGAAGCCAAAGCCAACAGCTCGTGTGGAAGCAGGAGCAGGCCCAGCGCTGCTGCGACCAGGATCAGAAGGTTGAGCAGCAGGTTGCGCACGTAGATAACGATGGCAGTCCATGTGTCGGCGGTGAGGAGACCTGCACGAGGGGTGAGGTAGTTGCTGTAATCGCGCAGAAATTCGATCTGGGGCGTGGCGTTTTTCCCGGGGTGCTTTGCCTGCTCAGGGTCGAGCCCCGCGGTCACATGCTTGAAAGACAGGCGTTTGAGCCAGGCTACCAGCCAGGAACCGATGTACCCTCCGCCTGAAACCGTCGACAAATAGTCGAAGCAGCGAAGAACTCCCAGCCCGGCCAGCCCCTGCAGCACTCCCAGGTTGAACGTGGCGCTGCGGATCCCGCCGCCGGAGAGCGCCAGGCCAATATACGAGTCCCTGCCGGCAGGAACGCCCCGCTTTTCGCGCTGAGCGGAAATCTCTGCTTGCTCGGCCCTGGATACCTCATCAAAACTCGATGCGCCCGATGAAGTCATACGTCACCTCACGAAAGACCATCGCCGTTATAGTTGCGGACCCGAGCGGCCGCCCCCATTCTCTTAACAGAATCTACACTTCCAGCGGCCCTCTGGCTAGGGGCAATTGGCGGCATAGTCCGCGGCCCTCATCATTGCAGGCACCGCTCTTGCACCCATATTGAAGGCCGCGGCATCTAAAGGAGCATTCCAATAAGGAGGTTCGGAAGATGTACGCGATTACAGGTGCAAGTGGAAACACGGGCGGCGTTGTAGCGGAAAAGCTGCTGGCGCGGGGCGCAAAGGTCCGCGTGATTGGGCGGGAGGCCGGCCGGCTCGCCCGGCTGACAGGCATGGGCGCGGAAGCTTTTGTTGCCGACGTCACGGACGAGGCCGCGCTTACAAAGGCTTTTGAGGGGGCGTCCGCGGTCTACGCCATGGTGCCGCCGAACATCTCCGCGGCGGACGTGCCGGCCTATCAGGCCAGGGTTTCGGATGCGATGGCGGCGGCCCTCGCGAAAGCCGCGGTGCCGAAAGCTGTGGTGCTCAGCAGCTTTGGCGCGGACAAGCCTGGCAAAACGGGGCCCGTCACCGGGCTTCATCATCTGGAGGAGGAGCTGGGCAGGATCGCGGGCCTGGACGCCATCTTTCTGCGCGCGGGTTATTTTATGGAGAACCTGCTGCCTCAGGCTGTGGTGATCCGGAAATTCGGGATGCTGGCCGGACCGCTGCGGGCAGATTTGCCTCTGCCGATGATTGCCACGCGCGATATCGGCGCGGCCGCGGCGGAATTGTTGCTGAAGGCTGACTTCACCGGTAAACAGCCCCGCGAACTGCTTGGGCAGCGGGACGTAACTTACACCGAACTCGCCTCCATTATTGGCAACGCCATCGGAAAATCCGGCCTCACCTATACCACGCTTCCGGCGCTGATGCTGCGCCCGGCGCTGATGCAGTTGGGAATGTCCGGAAGCATGGTGGACATTTTGCTGGAAATGGCCGAAGCGCAGAACAGCGGTTACATGACGCCGCTCGAGCCGCGCTCGGCGCGCAATACCACGCCAACTTCTATCGAGACTTTCATCAGCGAAGAGTTTGTGCCGCGCTTTCAGGCGGCATGATGGCGAATGAGAAGCTCCAGCGGAACGTCTCTACTTGCCCAGGCCCTGCTGCTTCATCAAGCGGGCGATGCCGGAGATGGCCGTGTCATCGCTCGATTCGAGCGACTGGATAATGCGGGCCTGATCGGCTTTAGGCCGGTTCTGGCTCAGCTTGAATTTCGCTTCCAGGCGCTCGACCGCGATTTCAAAACCTACAATCTGGCCCAGCATTTTGGCGCGGTAATTTTCATTGAGATCGCGCCACTGATCGAGGTACGCCTGTTCGAAGACGGCGATGGTCTGGAGCAGCACTTCCGTCAGCGGTTCGGGTTCCTCAAAGATGCGCGCGCGGCCGTAGGCGTGAACTGCGGCGTAGTTCCAGGTGGGCACGCTTTCGGGCGATCCATACAGGCCGGGCGAAATGTAGGCGTGCGGGCCGTGAAAGATAACCATCGTTTCGCGCTCCTGTTCCAGCATCTTCCAGTGCGGGTTGGCCCGCGCAACGTGCCCGCGCAGGAGGATCTGGCCACCTGCTTCGCCCACAAGCACCGGGATGTGAGTTGCGAAGGGTGATCCGTCGCCCGCGGAAACCACAATCGCGAACGGGTTCGCCCGCATAAAGTCGAGCGCAACCGGAGTGTCTTTCAGACGGTTAAATTCGGGTATGTACAATTTGGGACCTCATTACGGGCACAGCCGGATATTGCACCGTGATCGCATACATCGCAAGAGCCGCGACGGATGCGCCGCCCGGATTGTTCGCCGAACGCCCCTGGGTGACATCATTGAATCACACTGGGCACGTGCGCATCAACGCCATGATCGCACACATTGGAGAGCCGCGATATGCGCTCCGAAAAAGAGCTCAACATTTGCGGACCCAAATGGCTGTTGCTTGCGTATAAGATGACAAGGGAACAGCGAGCATGCTTCGGTGGATTTTGCTTCTGGCGCTTATGCCTTGCCCCGCTCTCGCCATGGGGCAATCGCGGCCGTCTGCGGATGAGATCATGGCGCGCGTAGCCGCAAACCAGGACCGTGCCGTAAAGCAGCGCGCCGAGTATGTCTACCAGCAGCAAATCCGCGTGATCAGCCACAAGTCGAACGGCAGGATGATGCGTGATGAAACCACGGACTACCTGGTGACTCCAACGCCTGATGGAACAAAGAAGGAACTGAAACAGGTTGTGGGCCGCGCGTGGGTCAAGGACCATTACGTCGAGTTCGAAAAGGAGCCGGGGCCCGATCCGGACGGCCTGGACGGCGACCTCGTTCATGACCTTCGGGACGATCTGGCCAATGAGAAGTCAAAAGACGGGCTCGCCGGCGATTTGTTTCCCCTGAGCAGCGATCAGCAGAAGGGCTACCGTTTTGAACTTAAAGGCGAGGAGATCATCAACGGACGCCGAGCCTACCGCATCCGATTCGTTCCCAGCGACAAAGACATCTGGAAGGGTGACAATCCGCCATGGGCGGGTGAGGCGCTGATTGATGCCCAGGACTTTCAGCCGGTGCGAGTCTACACGAAACTCTCGCAGAAGTTGCCACTCTTCGTACGCACCGTGTTGGGCACGAACCTGCCCGGAATCGGGTTTGATGTTGAATACGGTCGCTTTGGCGAAGGTGTATGGTTCCCGGTCAGCTTTGGGACCGAGTTCCGGTTGAAGGTGATCTTTTTTATCAAACGCAATATCTCAATCTCCCTCAAGAATTCCGCCTTCGAACAAGTCCACGTCAAGAGCAAGATGCTGGATTACAAGCTCGTGCGGTGAATCGCCGTCCCCGCGGTTGAGAACCCGTTGAGGGGCCTTTCAGCCCTTTGACAATTCTCCGCTGGATGTTGTAGCTTAATTGAACCAAGGAGAAGCACCATTGCGTAAATTTTGGATTGCAGTAATTGCTGGAACGTTCCTGCTGTCTGCGTGCAGCATGGCGGGTGGGTTGAAGTCGAATGACGCCATCAAGGGCGCCATTGAGGCCCATCTGAAAGACAATCCGCGCCTGTCGATGCAGAATTTCAACACCGAGATTGAGAGCGTGGAGTACAAGGACGATACGGCCAACGCGCTGGCCAAATTTGTGTCCAAGGCGGACCCGAACAGCGGGGTGGAAGTGCGGTATCAACTGAAGCTGGACGGCCGCACGTGGAAAGTCGTTTCCAGCCAGCCCGAAGGAGGCCAGGGAGCGGGTGGGCACGGCGGCTCAATGGCTCCTATGGGCACCATGCCAGCGGGACATCCCGGAGTTCCACAGCAGCAGCAAGGACAGGCCGCTCCGGAAGCAAGCCACTAATTAAGATTTCACCATCAGGCTCATCATGAAGGCGGCCGGGAGGCTTACGCGTCATCCCGGCTGCGGGCAGCGCGCCACCAGACGCCACATTCCAATCAAAAATTTCGTCTTCCGCCGCCGCGCCGGTGACAGTCGCCAGGATGTTTCCACCGGCCGGGCCGCCGCGCCTTTTTCCATTCGCGGGTGTATTCTATTAAAAGAGGCTTTGGGGAATGGGCAGTCGCGTTTTTGCGGCAAAATGGTGGCTATTGTTTGCCATGGCGGCCATGGTTTGCCCCGCTGCCGGCGCCCAGACAAAACCCGCCGGCGCCAGCGATTATGTGAAGCAGGGTAATCAACTCTCAAGACAGCAGAAGTGGAAAGAAGCTGAAACCGCTTACCAGCACGCATTAAACCTTGAACCCAACTCAGCTCCGGCCCATTACGGGCTGGGCAGCGCGCTGGCCGCTCTGCAGGACGTCGGCAACGCCATCCGGGAATTTCAGCGCGCCCTGCAACTGGACCCGAACCTGGACGCCATTCACCGCAACCTGGGGGCGCTCTATGAGAGCATCGGCCAGCTTCCTGAGGCGTTGAAAGAGTATCACGCGGAGTTCAAGCGCCACCCGAATGACGCCATGGCGCTTGCCAGCATCGCGCGGGTGCAGGCGTCCGCCGGAAACTATAAGGGCGCGCTTCAGGAATATCAGCGCTCGCTGGCAATGGACCCGCAAAACGGCGACATCCACGCGGCAATGGCGGGCACAATGCTGCAAGCGGGAAAGATCAGGGAAGCCATTGAAGAATATAAAAAGGCGGTGAAACTTAATCCCAAGGATTCCGCCATCCACGCCGGCCTGGCGGGCGCGCTGACCCTGGCCAGGCAGTACGCCGACAGCATCAAGGAATACCAGGCGGCCATTGATCTCAATCCCGACGACGCGCATCTTCATTACAGCCTTGGCGCCGCGCTTGAGGCCACGGGCAACCTGATTCCGGCAATTTACGAATACCGCCAGGCGGTTTCACTGCGCCCGGACCAGGCGGTATACCGCTTCAACCTGGCCCTCGCTTATCGCGATTCGGGCGATTATTCGGATGCGGAAAAGGAGATGCAACAGGTGATCCGGCAAGACCCGGACAACGCAGACGCCCACCTGGAACTGGCCTCAACCTACCTTTCGGTGGGCAATCACACGGCCGCCGTCACGCAGTATCAGGAGGCCCTTCGCCTGAAGCCCGATGATCCGGAAATCCACGAGAAGCTTGGCCTGGTGCTGCGGAAAACCGGAGACCTGACGGGCGCCATGGCCGAATTGAAGAAGGCGCAGGGACTTTCTCCCGAAACAGCTGCGTATCGCCAGAACCTGGCCGAATCGCTGGAGGCTTCCGGCGATATACCGCAATTTATTCTGGAATATCAGCAAGCGGTCCGGCTGCGGCCCAAGGACCCCTCGGCCCACCTGAGCCTGGCCAACGCTTATATGTCCGCAGACAAGCTGCAGGAGGCTTTGGGTGAATACCGAGTTGCCGCTGAACTGGCTCCCAAGAGCGCGGAAATCCAGTACCGGCTGGCCATGGCCCTGAAGGCCGCAGGGAAAACAAGCGACATGCAGGCCGCGCTGCAACGCGCCGTTAAATTGCGCGCTGGATTCCCGGAGGCGCTGGAAGCCCTGGGCGACCTGCTGGCTGAACAGAAGAATTATCAGCTTGCGGTCCCCACCTACCGCGACGCCCTGCGTCTGCTTCCGAATGACCTGAACCTGCGAATGCGCCTGGCAAAAGTGCTGGAGAAGAACGGCGATCCACAGGGCGCCGTGCAAGTGATCCAGGAGGCAGTCAGCCTGGACCCGACTTCGGCCGAATACGAATTGCAGCTCGCTGAGGTGCTGGTTGCAAAAAAAGATTACAGCTCGGCGGCCAAGGTCTACCGCCAGGCGCTTGCTTTAAAACCATCTGACCCGGAACTTGCCGCCAAGCTGGGAGCTGTTCTGATGCAACTGGGAGACACCAAGGGTGCGGCCGAGGCGTTGCGCCAGTCGCTCAAGGACAAACCCTCTTCACCCCAGGCGCACCTGGACCTGGCCGCACTGCTGCAGCAGTCCGGAGACTTCGCGGGCGCGGCGGAGGAGGCACGAGAGGCGCTGAAAATCATTCCCAACTCCGCCCAGGCGCACTACGCGCTCGGCGAGGCGCTGACCGGGCAGGGCAAGCAGGATGACGGCCTCAAGGAACTGCGGGAAGCGCTGCGCGATAACGCGGATTACAGCGAGGCGCGCCTGGCGCTGGCCAATGCTCTGCTGAAGGATGGACAACTCTACGAGGCCATCGGGCATTACGAGCAGTACCTGCGCGACAATCCGTCTGACGCCTCGGTCCACCTGACCCTGGCTGACGCGCTGAACGCCAGAAAGGATTACAGCGCCGCCGTCGCGCAGTGCGAACAGGCGGTGAAGCTGACGCCCGACAACGCCCATGCGCATTTTGATCTGGCGGTGAATCTGCAAAAGGCCGGCAAGAACGCCGACGCGCGCCACGAATATGAAACCTATCTGCGGCTGGACCCGAAAGCCGCCAACGCGGAAGAGGTCCGCACACTACTGAAAAAACTGGCAAGGTCGTAACACCACCGCAAGATGCGACAGCCTTAAGCCATCCGCACAGCAGCAGCAATCCCTGAGAAATCTGCGAGAGTTTCCTATCGCCCCAGCAGTGTTTTGGCGATGGTCTGGAGCTGCATGAAGGACGTGCCTTCGTAGATCTTTCCGATCTTTGAATCGCGAAGGTATTTTTCCGCAGGGTAGTCCCTGGTAAAGCCGTAGCCGCCGTAAATCTCAATGCATTCTGAAGCCACACGTTCGGCCACTTCGGAGCAGAAATACTTGGCCATGGCCGCTTCTTTCAGGAAGGGTCGCCCGGAGTCCTTGAGGCGCGCGGCGTTATAGGCCAGCAGGCGAGCGGCTTCAGTGCGCGTCGCGAGCTGCGCAAGCTGGAACTGGATGGCCTGGAATTCGCTGATGGGTTTGCCAAACTGTTTCCGCTCCTGCGCGTAACCGAGGGCGTGGTCGAATGCGCCCTGCGCCACTCCCACCATCTGGGCCGCGATGCCGATGCGGCCTTCATCGAGCGTTTCAATGGCCACTTTGTAGCCCTTGCCCACTTCGCCCAGGACGTTCTGCTTCGGTACGCGGCAATCCTCCAGCAGCAGCTCGCAGGTGGATGACGCGCGAATGCCGAGCTTGTCTTCCTTCCTCCCAACGGTGAAACCGGGCGTCGAGCGGTCCACCAGAAACGCTGTGATGCCTTTGTAGCCGAGTTCTCGATTGACGGTGGCAAAGATGATGAAAATGCCCGCCTCTTTGGCATTGGTGATCCAGAGCTTCCGGCCGTTCAGGACGTAATGGTCGCCGTCTTCCGTGGCGCGGGTTTGGAGGGCAAAAGCATCGCTGCCGGAAGCAGCTTCCGAGAGAGCGTACGCTCCCACGGTGTCATGCGCCAGGCGCGTGACAAATTGCTTCTTCTGCTCCTCGGCGCCCCAGTGGAGAATGGCGTTCGAGACCAGCGTGTTCTGCACGTCAATCACCACGCCGGCGGAAGCGTCCACGCGCGAAAACTCCTCAATGGCCAGCACGGCCATGAAGAACGTTCCGCCGCTGCCGCCGTAGGCTTCCGGAACATGGATGCCCATGAAACCCTGTTCAAAGAACTTTTCGATCAACTCCTGACGGAACACACCCTCGCGGTCCATGGGTTCAACATGGGGGCCGATTTCGTTTTCGGCAAACTCACGCGCCGCCGCACGGAACATCTGTTCCTCTTCGGTCAGCACGGTCAAGGGCTGAACGGACGGCATGGGCACGGACGCGGGATCGGCCATAAGCAAGAACCTCCGGTGAAAACAACATCTTATTCACTGCAGGATGATCATGCAATGCTTGCTGGAAGGCCCATGTCACCAGCAAGGCGTCATGGCGACCCTGGCGCTTGAGGCAGGAACACGGCGCCGGCGCAGACCTCGTCATTGGATGTCTGCGGGCTGTGCCCAGTCCTTCGGCTTACTTGCGTTC
The DNA here is from genome assembly GCA_021789565.1 of Acidobacteriota bacterium. Next base: position 2,551 of record JAJYJL010000130.1, on the reverse strand, counting down.
GATTTTCAGTTTGACCTGTTCGCCATCGTCCAGCGGGAGGGAGCCTTTCAGTTCCAGCACGCCCTGGTGGTAAGTGGCGGTGGCGTGGAGAGGTTTTGAACGGTTTCCCTCCGCGGGTTCAACATCCGAATGCCGGTGGGTTTGTTTTGCGGAAGCATTGTGTACGGGTTTCTTCTCTTTTTCGGCGGCATCCATCGCTTCATTCCCCAGGCGGTCGGCTTCACGGTTGTTTTCGCGCCGGACGTGTTCAATGCGAAACGCATCGAATTGCGCAATCAGCGCGCGCGCGCGGTCATACAACAGCTTGAGATTGGGATGCTTGACCTTGTATTGCCCGTTAATCTGGCGCGCCATCAGTTCCGAGTCCGTGATGATCTTCAGGCGCCGGTGGTGGTGCTCCAGCGCGTAGTCGAGCGCGGCCAGCAGTCCTTCATATTCCGCGACGTTGTTGGTGGTGTGCCCGAGATATCTGGAAAGCGAGGCCAGAGGCTCGCCATCGGCAGTGCTGATCACGACTGCGAAAGCCGCGGGGCCCGGATTGCCACGCGAGCCGCCGTCAACGTGCGCAATGATCTGTTTGTTTTCGCTTGATGGGTTGGACATGGTTCAGGATTTTTTTGCCGCCGGGATGCCGCGCGGATCATGCGCGCTTTGCGAGTTGACCCCGAGCGGAGAATTCCCGGCCAGTCAAAGGCCTAATTCAGCGCCGCTGCCCGCGGGCCGTCCGCCTCTGACTCAGGGGAGGTGGAAAGTTGCTCGCGGGAGTAGAGGATGCGCGCGCAGTTTTCGCATTCGTAGAGGCCCTCGGCCGAGCGAACGTCATAATACAGTTGCGGGCGCAGAAGCACGTTGCACCCCATGCATTTCCCCTCACGGACTTCCGCCAGCGCCATGCCGCCCCGCCCTTTGCGGACGCGCTCATAATGGACCAGAACGTCCCCGTTGAGTTTTGCAGCAAGTTCCTGGCGTTCCCGCGCCGACTGGTCCCGTTCCTCCTTGCAGGCTTTGGCAGCAGCTTCGAGATTTGCCTTTTCCTGGGCGACGCGCGTTTTCTCGGAGTCCAGCCGGCCCGAGGCCTCCTTCACCAGCTTCTGCAGATCCTCCGACTCGATCATCTTTTCCAGGATGCGGTCTTCAATGCCGCGAATGTTTGCCTCTTCGCCTTCGATTTCCTTCAGCATGGCCCGGTACTGCTCATTGGTCTTCACCAGGTAAAGCTGGTCCTTGTGCTTGGAAATCTTCTGGCGAATCATCTGGATTTCGCCTTCCATGTCCCGCCGCTCTTTCTGATTTGAGTTCAGGTGCTGCTGACGTTCTTCATGAGCGTGTATAAAATCATTAAGCTGTTTTTCAATGGCCTGAATTTGGGTTGGGAAGGTTTCGATCCGGGAGGAAAGCTCAGCGATTTCCTGGTCCAATCGCTGGAGGTCGATCAGTGTCTTAAGATCGGAGTACACTTTTTCTCCTGCGCTATGATTAGCACTTGCGTCATGGCATCGGTTCGAATCAGATAAGCCGCCATTCCTATCAAATCCCGATTGAACCCTATTTTGGCACAATCCCATGCGGGCATCAAGGTTTAGGGCAAAATCGCCGTTATCGCCGCCGCTTCAGGGGCTTGTTGCGCCGTTCCAGAACCAGGTCAGAGTAAGACCGGGAAAAAATATCCTGGGGGCGGACTCCAAACAGTTCCCTGATCTCGTCGGCCTGTTTGCGAGCGCCGCGGAGCTTCCCATTCTTTTTTACGAAGGCTTCGACTTCCAGGAACTTGCCGAGATGCCGGACGCGGTCGAGATGAATCTTGACGTTGTCCACATAGTAGATTTCGCGCACCTTGTCCACCACCGCGGCGACGCCGAGCGCGGATGCCAGCACCTTTTTGAGCGCACGCATCTCTTCGGGATCTGAAAATTCGCAGAGGAGAACGCGCGAAGGCCGCACCCGCGCCGAGTTCTGCCGCTGGTAGAAGATCAGGGCGTTTTCAATGTTTCCCTGGCGGAGTTTCAGCCTTCCTGAGGAGGTGTGAAAGTAAGTGTCTACCTGATGGTCCGTTCCGGCCACGCGCGGGTGCAGGGCTTTCAGGGCAGCCCGGACCCGCTTCTCATCGCGCATCCGGGCCTTGAATTCAATGTTAGTTCCCTGCATGGATCGGCAGGTTCTCCAACTTTAGGGCTACGACTTTGCCTGGGTAACGGCGCCTTCCGCGGCCGAAGAAACCAGCGCGGCATACTTGGCAAAGACACCCCACCTGTAACGCGGCTCAGGCTTCTTCCAACCCTCCAGGCGTTTCGCGATTTCCTCCGCGGAGAGTTCGACATCAAGTTTGCGAGCGTTGACGTCAAACACCACGATGTCGCCGTCTCTCAGGGCGGCAATCGGCCCGCCCCGCACTGCCTCCGGCGCCACGTGGCCCACCATCAGGCCGCGGGTTGCGCCGCTGAAGCGGCCGTCGGTCAGCAGGGCCACCGATTCGCCCAGCCCTTCGCCCACCAGCGCGGCCGTCACGCCCAGCATTTCGCGCATGCCGGGACCGCCGCTCGGGCCCTCATAG